>JANMJN010001077.1:0-16350 GCA_031371355.1 Saprospiraceae bacterium | reverse complement strand
CTTGAAACTTAGGCGGAAAGCATGTAACGTCGTCCGTTTCATCAAAGGCAACTCTTCCTCTGTGAATTTCCCAACTTTGAATTTGTTTTTAATATCATGTCCAAAAAGTTCAGTCCGCCGACCATAAAGTACATCAATTGCCAAAGGATAGCCCAAACTTTGAAAATGCACACGTATCTGATGCGTGCGTCCTGTCCGAATATCAGCTTCGACGAGTGTAAAATGTTTGAACCGTTCTATTACTTTAAACAAAGTCAATGACTCCTTCCCCCTTTTAGCTATGGTCATTTTGCCAGGTATAGAAGAGTGTTCAGCAATTGGTCGGTCAATTTCTCCTTCTTCTTGGTGCATCACACCGTCAAGTAGCGCGAGATATACTTTCTGCGTTTCATGTTTTTCAAATTGGAGCGATAAATTCCGATGTGCCTCTTCATTTTTCGCAAAAACAATAATGCCTGAGGTTTCACGGTCAAGCCTATGAACGATGAAAACTTTACCAAAACGTTCATTTAAGTCAGCATATAAACTGGGTTTAGAAGCATCGAATCTATCAGGAATCGTCAAAAGTTGTGCTGGTTTGTTGGCGACGATGATGTGGTCGTCTTCAAAGATAATATCGGGTTTTGCCATGTTCTATTAAGTCAATAATTGATTTATTTAAAATTCGGGCAAAAGTAGCGTTATACGGGCATAAAAAAAAACGCCCCCTCAGTATGAATCACTGAAGAGGCTGTTTTCTCATAGTTTACAATTTAATTTTCTTATTGAATAATCAGTTTTTGAATAAAAGACTCTTTGTCGTTACCAATTTTTACAAAATAGATGCCTTGAGGTAAGTCATCAGTTGGAATGGTTGTGAAGTTTTCGCCTTGCTCGTATTGCGCTTTAACGACTTTCACAGTCTTACCAACACTATTGATCATGTTTACATCACAATTCATCGCCTCTCCACAAATAATCCGCACATTGACCAAATCATGAGCTGGATTTGGATAAATCGTCATGGGATCTATTTTTATTAAATCTGTTGTTTCTAATTTGTCGCTCAATTCGATGCCTCTTTTGACCGCAAAAGAAGAATTACTGGTTACAGCCAAAAGGCTGTAACAGGATGCCGTCGAGAATGCCTTATTATAACCGTTGATTTTCACATAATAAGTCGCAGAAGCTGTTGGTGTATTATATACAATAGTTTCACTTCCTAAGCCACTTTGTTGTGAAACACCAATTTGTGAACCAATCGTACCATTTGATTTGGCATTATATAAACGTAAATCATAATCCGCAGGTAAATCAGTCAATGTTATTTTGAGCTTTGGAGAAGCCGTTGTTGTCGTAAATTTATAATAATCAACATCTGTTGTAGAGCCAATCTGGGAGTTTCGTAATGTATTCAAAGCTAAAATGGGAGCTGTTGTTGCACTGTTGTTTGCCGTTTCATTGTCATTTGAGCAATTAATATAAGTAAAAGAAAAAGTTGAGGCATTGTTTACAGCATTGACATCGGTTTTATTATTTATCGTTCCGACTGCTGCTGTGAATGAGTGCGTACCCAAAGTATAACCAGAAATAGCTGGTAAAGTTATATTCACTGTTGCATTCGACGCAATATTTCCTGTCCAGTTAAAAGTAGTATTGGGATTATTGTCAACCATATAAAGTATTTGGGCAGACGTTATAGCATTTGAACCAAAATTCTTCAAAGTTACTGAGGGGGTGACACTCGGGCTGTTTACAGAACCATTGGGTGCTAGAACAGCTGTAATGCCTCCGTCATTTTGCATTGTGACTGTAATATTAACTGATGTTGACGTCGTTGAATTGCCTGTATTGTCGGTTGCCTTTGCTGTTAAAACATAATTTCCAGAAGCGACATTCGACCAATTATAGCCAAAAGGTGCTGCAGTTGAGGTGCCAATGAGTGTTGAACCATTATAAAAATCAACTTTTGTTACTGTACCATCTGCATCGGTGGCATTTGTGGCAATTGAAATCGTTGCAGGGGCTGCGAAATTTTCATTAATGGTTGGCGAAGTGATGGTTACAGTGGGGGGCGCATTAACACCATCAAGTGGTGATTCCCAAAGACCTCTACCATAGGTTGAAGCTCTTAATTTGCCTGTTGGCTTAAAAATATCGAGGTCAGTGACGGCAACACCAGGCATTCCGTTCGAATAAGCCTTCCAAGAAGTTGTTGCAGCTGTTAAACAAAAAACACCTAAATCTGTACCACAATATATATCACCATTGCTTTGAAAAGCTAAACAATTGGCAGGCAATGCAGGCAAGCCTGTTGAAGTATTTGCCCAAGTTGAGCCACCATTTGTTGTACAATAAAGGCTATTTCCGTTATAAGATGCCAAACAAACGAATATTTTATTCGGATCAGTAGGTAAAAAACGAACAGACTGAATTGAAACATTTGCAGGTAAGCCTGTTGTAATTTCAGTCCAAGATGTGCCGCCATTTAATGTTTTCATAACTCTCGTACTTGAAGAAGCAACAATATTTTGATTGTTTGAAGGCGAGACATCAAGATTCATTATTGTTCCAATGTTCAATGACGAACTGATTGCAGACCATGCCGTGCCATTGTTTGTTGAGCGATAAACACCCGTACCACCCGCATAAAGTGTCGTTGATACTGAGGGGTCTTGCATCCATGGTGTTATCCAATCACCACCGGGCACTGTATAAATATTGGTGAAAGAACTACCACCATTCGTTGAACGATACAAATCTCCGTTGTAGATAGATGCGAAAATATTGTTGTTGTTTGTTACGTCTACAAAACATTGCATACCGTCGCCACCGAGAATTTCAGAGAAAGAATTACCACCATTTGTTGTCATATTCGTACCGTTGTCTTGATGACCACTAACGACAATATTGGCATCAGTTGCTGATTGCCCGAAACCATACATCTGTGCAATCGGTAGATTTGAACTTTTATCACTCCAAGTAGAACCACCATTTGCTGAGCAAAAAATACCTCCATCATTAGCAACCCAGAGTGTTGTGCCTGCAAAAGTCATATCGTGATTGTCGGCATGGACATAAGGCGCACCGCTTCCTGACCAATGAGCAATACATGACCATGATGCCCCAGAAGTTGTTGATTTCCATATATTTACACCTCCAGCATAAATCGTTGTTTTTACTGAGGGGTCAACTGTAAGGCTCAAATCATACCACGCTTGACCACCAGAGTCGCTACCCGAAGCATTCCAACCCAGAATGTTTGGAGAAGACGATTTTAATGTAAAGGTTAAGCCACCATCGGTTGATAAATAGACCCCTTTTAAACCATAATCGGTACTGTTACCGACCAAACAATAAACGTAATTAGGGTCAAGTGCTGTCACGGCAACAGCAACTCGAATCACCCCTGTTGTAGGTATCGAAGTAATTGTTGTCCAAGTCACACCTCCATCAGTTGAACGTAGAAAACCGTTGGAACCATAACCACCCGCATAAACAATAGTGGGATTGTTGGGTTGAAATTCAAGGTCACGAACTGATTTTGTTGTTGTTTGAGTCCAATTCACACCGCCGTTAACAGAACGAAAAACACCAGCACTGCCACCGACGATAAGTGCTCCATTGCTTGGATTTATGATTATTTTTGATAGTAAGCGACGATTATTTATCGCAAAAGTCAAACCCGTAGGCGACCAAGAGTTACCACCATTTATTGATTTATAAATACCTGTTGAGACTGCATCGCCAGCTTCGCCATCTCCAGTAAGGAGATACATGATGTCGGGGTTTGTAGGGTCAAACGCCACATCTGTTGCACCAAGTAAAGCTATATCATCTGAAACGGCTGTCCAAGAGCTGCCCCCAGTAGTTGATTTGAATAAACCACCCGCAGGTGAACAAGCAAAAACAATATTGGGATTTGTTGGATGCACACGCACTGCATTTGTACGACCATTGCCCCCCCCGATTGCGGTTGATTTTGGTCCGATAAGCGTCCAATTCGCACCTGTTCTTTGGCTAATCGCTCTTTTTTGTTCAGCTACAGCTCTTGTAACACCTTCAGAAAGAGCCTCAAATCGTCCGCCAGACTCTTTCACTCGCGGCTCAATCCAATTTGACCAACGTTTGAAATGTATAACCCCTTCCATTTCCTTCTCAAACTTGTCCTTTGCACGGCTTGGGTTTTGCAATTCTTTACGAAGTTCTATATTGATTTCTTTAATGCGTTCTGGGGTGTATTGACGATCAAATGCTTCTTTGATTTGGAAATAGTTTGCACCCTGTTCTTTCAATTCTAACCAGGATTGTGCAAAAACAAATTGAGCAAATAGTAGCAAGATGGCTGTTGTAATTATCCTTAGATTCATAAGCGACTTAGAAATTTTTAAATGTTTATTTGTTAATTCTCTGCTATTTGCTCATGCTACCTGGCGGGATAATAGTTGGTTTGTGTTTTCTGTTTTCTTTTTAATTATGACACAAAGTCACAAAAAAAAGGCTTTATAAACAAATCTAAAAAGTTTGGTTTGTTTTACCTTTCAATTCAAAAAAAGGGGAGAAATAGAAGGTTTTTCTTTATAAAAAAATTGATTATAAATATCTTATAAAATAAATTAAATTTTATTTGAAAAATATTCGTGACAGCCATTCGTTAACATTATACAGTAAACATTACTTTAAAAGAGGTATGCATTAGGTTACACATTTATTTACTGAAAAGAGCCAAGCAGGATAATCCGCTTGACTCTTTTGTAATTTTCAAATAATATTAGTTTATAAAAAAAGTTAGAATTCCTTAAATGCTGATTACTTGTTATTTAATTTAAATAACTACCCATAATAATACCACCGCCAATCACATCATCGCCATCATAAAAAACTGCCGATTGACCGGGCGCAACACCTTTGACGTTTGCAAAAAACTCCACACCAATATAGCCCCCCTCAGTATTTTTCAAAGCGGACAAAGTACCACCGTCATTATACCGTATTTGCGTAATGGCTTCAAGACCATTAGGAATGGCATCGAATTTTTGTAAATTGATTTTACCAACCGACATACCATTGCGCAGCAATTCCTCGATTTTTCCTAAAACAACTGTATTCGTTTCAGGAATAATTTTCGAGACAAACATTGGTTCGCCAAACGCTTTACCCAACCCTTTGCGTTGACCAATGGTATAAAACGGATAACCTTCATGTTTGCCAATAACTTCACCTTGTGAATTGATAAAATTGCCGCCTTTGACTTTGCTTTCCAAATCAGGCACTCTGCGGCGTAAAAAACTGCGATAGTCATTGTCAGGCACAAAACAAATTTCATAACTCTCAGCTTTTTTAGAAAACTCCTCAAAACCTGCTTGATGAACGTATTTACGTACTTCGGGTTTGTGCATATTACCCAAAGGAAATTGAGTTCTGATCAAACACTCTTGCGTTAAACCCCAGAGAACATAACTCTGGTCTTTCTTCAAATCAGCCGATTTCGAGATAAAACGCCGCCCATTTAACTCATTGACAAGTGCGTAATGTCCCGTAGCAATAAATTCGCAATCTAAGGCATCCGCTCGTTTTAGAAGCGACGACCACTTAATATGTGTGTTGCATAAAACGCAAGGGTTCGGAGTCCGACCCGCAATATATTCATCAACAAAATTATCAATGACATAATCACCAAATTCTTCTCGAATATCAACTATAAAATGATGAAAACCCATACGCACTGCCACCGCACGGGCATCGTTTATGCTATCAAGGCTACAGCAGCCCGTCTCTTTTTTTGAACTACCAGATTGTGCATAATCCCAAGTTTTCATAGTAATACCTACGACTTCGTAGCCTTCGTCGTGCATCATCATCGCTGTAGCAGTTGAGTCAATGCCACCACTCATCGCTACCAAGACACGTCCTTTTTTACTCATTTTATTGATTTATTAAATAGATAAAATCTTGTCTTACAGTGTTAAATAGAAATCGAAACAAAAAAAAATCAAAACTGTTTAAGCTTCGGCTAACTCAATTTAGGTACAAAATTATGTATATTTGGAATAAAATTGCGTATTTTTAATGATTTTACTCATACTTTTATTTGCAGAGTAAAATAAAAGAGTCTAAATTAGCGTCGTTATTTAGGAAACATACACTTATTATAGTATTAAAATACACAACTCTTTACTATGAGAACTTTATTTGCCATAATGTTTACAGTCAATTCATTTATTGCTTTAGCGGAGGCACAAGAATACGGATTAGCATCCGTTTATTCTGCAACGTTTCAAGGAAAACGTACTGCAAGCGGTGAATTATTTAATCACGATAGCTTCACAGCAGCACATCAAAAGTACCCTTTCGGATCTTTGGTAAAAGTAACACGTATTGATAATGGCAAATGGGTCATCGTTAGAATCAATGACCGAGGTCCATTCGTTAATAAAAGACTGACAGATTTGTCTAAAGCTGCTGCTATAAAATTAGGTGTTAACAAAGAAAAAGAAGAAGTGCTGGTCAAACTCGAGTTAGTCAGTAATCGAGGAAGCGAAATTGGTCAAACAAGCGACCAAAACACTTCAAATCAACCTCACTCAACACCTTCATCTGAAAAAGCAGACATCTACAGCAAACGGGTTGAGGAACATGCAGCAGTGTTGAAAGAGTACAAATACATACCCAAAAAAATAACGAAATCGAGCCCCCAAAAAAAAAATCTGAAATTGTAAACGCGAAATCCATAGCAAATCAGTCTTTGGGTTTGTACCATTTTCAAGGTCAAAAGGTTGCTAAACAAGGCTTTGCAATTCAAGTTGCTGCGTTTAATCAACAGGGTGGTATGCTTATAAAGCAGGCAGAATTACAGAAATTCTTTTTAAAAAACATCCTAATTAATTATGATAACGCTAATACCAAAACCATCAATTATAGGATATTAATTGGTCCATTTACAACTGCTACAGAAGCTTCCAGTTATCAAAGAAGTTTAAAAAAGAAAAATATTACTGGGTTTATTGTAGATTTAACAACTTTAAAGTAGTCATACGGCGTACAATTGTACGCCGTTTTTTATTATCTTATCAATGCGCCGCTTAAGCGCATCATTTCAATTTCAGCATTTTTAGCATCAAATTTAGCAGCGACAGCCCGTGTTACAGTAGCTTCATAGCCTTGTTGTATCTGTTTTAATTCTAAAACAGTTGAACGGCTCAATCTATAACGTTCCATTGCGATTTCGATGCTCGCTTTTGCAATACGCATATTTTCTTCCTCCCCCCTCAGTATTTCAATAGCATTAAGATAGTTTTGAAAGGCAATATTGAGGCTGGTCTCTAAATTGTAACTTAATTCATTTTGCCGAATTTTGATGGTTTCAATGTCAACACGACTGTTTTCGGCTTGTCGTTTCAGGTTGTTTCCATCTAAAATGGGATACGTCAGTGTCACTCCAGCATTCAAACCTGCATTTTGATTCAATAAAAATAAGCCTGCTGTATTGTCTTGTCGCCCAAGCGTAAAAGCGGGATTGAAGGTAATACGCGGCTTACGTTGCGCTTCAAATTCTTTCATAATCAGGTTTGAAACGCCACTTTGACGTTTCAACAGTTCCATATTAATATTACGTGATAAAGCACTGTTTTTCAAAGCATTATAATCCATGTTTTTTATAATACCAAACGAATCACGTACCTCAAATTCAAAACCTACCCCCATAGTAATCGTCTGTTTTAATACCAATTTAGCCATGTCAATGAGTTGCTTTTGTCGAAGTAGCTGCGTTTTTTGAACATTCAAATCACCTTGTGCTTGCAATAGATCAAGTTGATTCCCTTTACCCACATCAAGACGCGTTTTTGCCAAACGCTCACGTTCTTCATAAAGGTCAAGTTGTTCCCTCAAGCCGCGATAAAGTTCTTGCTGACGAACAATATTGTAATAAGCCCGCATGACGTCATAAACAATTTGTTCCGAACGGATTTTTATCCCCAGCTCCCCTATCGCTTGCAATTCCTTCAAACGGTCGAGTGTAAAAAACATACGTTTACCGTCATATAAAGTCCATGACATTTGTAAGCCAACATTGAGGTTATTAGAAATATTGGTCCGATTCGCTTCAGTTCCATTCCCTAATTTTTGATTCAAAAAACCCATTGATGGGTTTTCTGTAACAACTAAATTAAGGTTTGGCTCAAAACCCGCATTCCCCTTAGTCACATTATTCCGTGCAATAGTCGCATCATTTTGTCCTATTTGGATACCGAAGTTATTTTTTAATGCCACATTGATTGCTTCCTCAAGTGTGAGATTAGGTAATTGAGCGTTGGTTTTGAAGCTAAAAAGAAGTATGCTTAATAAAAGTATTATTCTCATAAAAAATTGATTTTCAATGAATTAACTTTCAACAATCTGTGGTTTGAGAAACTTTTATAGTTTACCAAACCATAGATTATTCATCATTTATTATTTATCATTCCTCATTAATTAAGGCATTTAAACTAAAACACCCCCCTCAGTATTTTGCTTGTTTGTCTCCTTCTCGTCGTGATGATTCATAATATCTTCTTCCGATTTTATGGAATGTTGCCGATTCAAATAAGAATACATCGCTGGAATGACATACAAGGTCAAAGTCAAAGAAAATAAGAGCCCCCCAATGATAACAATACCCATTGACATGCGGCTTTTTGAACCCGCACCCAATGCCAAAGCAATTGGCAAAGCACCCAGCATCGTTGCAAAAGAAGTCATCAAAATAGGTCGGAAACGGCTTGATGCCGCTTGTATTACAGCTTCTGTTTTCTGCATACCTGTCTCTCGCAACTGATTAGCAAATTCAACGATCAAAATACCGTTTTTCGTCACCAAACCGACGAGCATAATGATGCCGATTTGTGAAAAGATATTGAGTGTTTGATTGAAAAACCACAGCGAAAATACTGCCCCGCCCAAAGCCAAAGGTACAGTCAACATGATGACAAATGGGTCAACGAATGACTCAAATTGGGCAGCTAATATGAGATAAACCAACAACAAAGCCAAGAGGAAAGCAAACATAGAATTGCCTGAACTTTCTGCAAAATCGCGTGAAGACCCTGTTAAATCAGTAGAAAAGCTATCGTCTAATGTCAATTTTCCAATCCTTTTCATTTCTGCAATACCATCTCCAATGGTATATCCTGGTGCAACAGAAGCCGAAACAGTTGCTGCTTTGTATCGATTGTAATGGTACAACTGAGGGGGGCTTGAACGTTCTTCAACTTTAACAATATTGTCTAATTGAACCAAATCACCGCGTTGATTGCGGACAAAAAGCGACTTCAAATCCAAAGGTTCGTCTCTATTGGCACGGTCAACTTGCCCTATAATTTGATATTGCTTTCCACTCATATTATAATAGCCATAACGTAAACCAGATAGCGACAATTGCAGTGTTTGAGCAACATTAATAACATTAACATCCAATGAACGTGCTTTTTCGCGGTCTATCTGGATATATAATTCAGGTTTATTAAATTTTAAATTCACATCAGAGTTCATCAAAATTTTACTTTTATTGACTTCATCCATAAATTTAGGTACTTTATCAATCAATTTTTCAAAATCAGGAGCCTGCAAGACAAACTGAACAGGTTGTGAACCACGCCCACCGGTTTGAATGGTTTCTTGTTGCAAAACAAAACAACGTGCTTCGTTGAATTGCCGAAATTTTGCATTCAATTTCGTATAAATTTCTTGTTGCGTTTGTTTCCTCTCATTTGGTTCAGATAGCATCATACGAATAAAACCCGTGTTGGCACTCCCTGAACCTGTAAAGCTGGGCGAAGTAACTGACAAAGCAAATTTACTTTCTGGAACAGAATCCTTCAGATAATTGACTAATTTATAAACGTATCTATCAGTATATTCATAAGTAGCCCCTTCGGGTGCGGTTACCATCATGCGCAGATAAGAACGGTCGTCAAGCGGTGCTAATTCCTCTTGTAGTTGACTATAAAAATAATATGTACCGAAACCCATTAAAGCAAACAATGGAAAAGCCACCCATTTAAAGTGCATAAAACCCCTCAAACGGTCATTATAACTCTTCTCTAAATTACGAAAAAAAGGTTCGGTTGCTTTATAAAACCATGTTTTTTTATCCCCATTTCGAGTGAGGTAGGCATTGAGCATGGGCGTTAATGTAAGAGATACAAAAGCCGAAATGAGCACGGAACCCGCTAAAACGACCCCAAACTCTTGGAACAGTTTCCCGATAAAACCTTTCATAAAAATGACAGGTAGAAATACCGCAGCCAACGTCACAGACGTAGAAATGACCGCAAAAAAGATTTCACGCGAACCGAGAATCGCAGCTTGGACGGGGTTCATACCGCCCTCCACTTTTTTGTAGATGTTTTCTGTCACCACAATACCATCGTCAACGACCAAACCCGTTGCCAAAACGATGGCTAATAAGCTCAATACGTTGATAGAATATCCCATGATATACATGATAAAAAATGCACCCAACAGCGATACGGGGATATCAATAAGGGGTCGAAAAGCAATAGCCCAATCTCGGAAAAACAAGAAAATAATAATGACCACCAAGCCAATTGCAATAAAAATAGTCTCTTTTACCTCTGTTATGGCTCTACGAATAAATGTCGTTTGGTCAATACCGATGGCTAATTTGATGTCTTGCGGTGCATCAGCCTTTAATTTTTCTAATTTTTGATAAACATTATTAGCAATATTGATATAGTTGGCACCAGGTTGAGGGCTGATTGCAACAGCAACCATTGCCACATTATTTATCCTCAAATTGGTATCTTCATTTTCTGGTCCAATATTTACTTTGCCAATATCTTTATATTTTATCGTTCCATTCGCATCTTGTTTAATAATCAATTCTTCGAAATCGCTGACAGTCAATAGTTTACCAAATGTTTTGACGGCTAATTCTGAATTATTCCCAACAATTTTCCCAGATGGTAATTCAATGTTTTCTTTATCTAATGCCTGCTTAATGTCTAATGGAGTCAATTTATAAGCAGCCAAACGTTGTGGGTCAAGCCACAGGCGCATAGCAAAACGCTTTTGCCCCCAAATACGCACATTTGCGACATCTGGAATAGTCTGAATACGCTCAGCAATAACATTTTCAGCATAATCTGATATTTCTAAAATATTTCGGGTATCACTTTTAACCTCAATCGAAAGAATCGCATCACTATTGGCATCAGCTTTATCAACTGTTGGCACCCCGTCTATATCCTGTGGCAATGAACGTACAGCTTGACTCACTTTGTCACGTACATCATTAGCGGCTGCCTCCAAATTGGAATTAATATCAAATTCAACTGTAATGCTTGAAGAGCCTTGATTGGATGAAGAGCTGATTGATTTGATGCCTGCAATACCGTTTATCGCCTTTTCCAGAGGTTCTGTAATTTGCGATTCAATGATTTCTGCATTGGCACCAGAATAGCCCGTTCTGACCGAAATGACGGGTGGGTCAATGCTCGGAAATTCGCGAACACCTAAAGACTGAAAGCCGATAATGCCAAACAACAGTATTATCAGATTCATAACAATTGCCAAAACTGGGCGGCGGATACTGATTGATGAGATATTCATAGATGTATCATTTAATAACAAATCAAAATGTTTGGTAAATGTGATAAGAATTTGGCGATTCGTTTTTTTTTTAAGCGTTACCACATTTTATTTAGACGAATAACGGTAAAAAAAAGCAACCGCGACACTCTGAGTGGTGGCATCGCGGTTGCTTGATAAAAATGATATTTTCGTTAGTTAAAACTATAAAATATTGTAAACCAATTGGGGCAAGATGCCCAAAAGCAATAAACCTGCACAGACGATGACCAGTAATAATTTTTGCAAACTGTCTGACTCCACTTTATCCCCCTCAGTATCTTCATGAAAAAACATGGCGATGATGAGTTTGAAATAATAATACACACCGACCAATGACATAACAATTGCAAACATCACAATCCCTAAATAACCTTCTGAAATGGCGTTTACAAAAATATAATATTTTGCCATAAACCCTGCCAAAGGCGGAATGCCTGCCATAGATAGTAGAGCCATCGTCAGAGCAACCGCCAATAGTGGATTTGATTTACCCAAACCATGAAACGCAGAAATATAGACACTACCTTTTGCTTTTTCAACCAAATAAAGCACCATAAAAGCTGCTATTGAACCCAAACCATACACAACTGTATAAAATAAAAGGGAATTATCTGAATCACCATTTGCGTTAAAGATGGCTATTAACATATAACCCGCGTGAGAAATCGAAGAAAAAGCCAACATCCTTTTCGCATCATGTTGCATGACAGCGACGATATTGCCAATCAATAATGTCAAAACAATCATCGCAGCAAATACATCTAACCAAACATTACTCTCGCCTGGGAAACAGGTAATAAACAAACGATACAAGGCAGCAACTGCGGCAGTTTTCGCAACGGTTGCCATAAATGCAGTAATCGGAGTCGGTGCGCCTTGATAAACATCAGGTGTCCAAAAGTGGAACGGTGCAGCACCCATTTTGAAGCCCATACCTATGATGAGCATGATGATACCGACGGCTAAAACAGGCGTTTCAGTTACTTTTCCCAAAGCAGAACGAATCTGTAAAAGGTCGAATGAACCCGTAACACCGTAAACCAAAGCAATCCCAAAGAGTAGAAAACCACTGGCAAACGCACCCATTAAAAAATATTTGAACGCTGATTCATTTGAAGCCAAATCTGTCTTATTACTGCCTGCCAAAACATATAGTGATACCGACAAAATTTCAATTCCTAAGAACAACATCACCATATTCGTAAAAGAAACCATGACCAATGCGCCCGTCAAAGCAAAAAACATGAGCGAATAACGATCTGTTAACGCTTTCATTTTGCTAAAATATTCCTCAGACATCACCAACCAAAGCAATGCAATGCCAGACATAGCAATGGTAAATGCCAAGGCATAGTTATCCATTTGCATCATGCTGAAGACACGTTGATTGAATCCCCAATCAAAAATGCTCCATGAAATCGTCATCGCAATACCAAACAGCGCCAACGGAAAAACGAGTTTCCGAAGGTTAAACATATCAGCGAGCATTGTAAAAACGCCCGAAAGCGCAAGCGTCAATAATTCTTTCATAACGTATTCATCAAAAGAGGGACTAAAATGACCCCTCAGTATTTTTTGTAATTTTTATCGTTTGTTGAGGTATTTCGCTTATTAATTAATCAATCCGCTTTGAAAAACCACCAAAAGTTGTTCCACAGCAGGTGCAACAATCTCTAAAAGCGGTTTTGGATAAACACCTAAAATGATAACCAAAGCCGAAACGGTAATCAATACAGTCGTTTCGTTTGTATCCAAATCAGCGAACCCCTCAGTAAGTTTATTCGTTTCGCCCAACATAATGCTTTGATAACTCCGTAACATATACACTGCACCGAGAATAACCGTTGTACCCGCAAATGCTGCCATCCAGAAATTGTATTGATAAATGCCATTTAGCAACAAAAACTCGCCAACAAAGCCATTTGTCAAAGGCAAAGCGACTGAACCCAATAAAATAATTAAAAAGTACAACGCAAATTTTGGCGCAACACTGCGAATACCGCCCATAGCCGTCAAATCATGCGTTTTTGTGCGTTCCATCAAGATTTCAGCAACAAAAAATAAACCGACGACATTGAAACCATGTGCAAACATCTGAATTAAGCCGCCCGTTATCCCCTCAGTATTCATGGCAAAAATACCGGCCGAAATCAAACCAACGTGAGCTATTGAACTGTATGCAATCAATCGTTTATAATCTTTTTGCGACAACGCAATCAATGATGCATAGACGATACCGATAATAGACAAAATCATAGCCGTATTCCCCCATGAATCCCAACCTTTCGGTACAAGCGGCATCAACCAACGTAGGAGACCATAAGTACCCATTTTGAGCATGATGCCCGACAACAACATCGTTCCAGCTGTAGGAGCCGTCACATAAGTATCAGGTTGCCAAGTATGGAAAGGAAAAACAGGCATTTTGATAGCAAAGGCAATGAAAATAGCCCAAAAAACCCACCCTTGTTGCTCACGAGTCATTTGTTGTCCTGCTGCATAAAGGTCTGTGATGAGGAAAGAATGAGCGTCTGGTGTTTGAAGATAAACAAATAACAGACCCGCCAACATGATGAGTGAACCCGCCAATGTATAAACAAAAAACTTAAACGTAATACGTCCACGATGTTCGCCGCCCCACACAAGGCAGATAAAGTATATCGGAATCAAAGCCAATTCCCAGAAAATGTAGAAAAGGAAGCCATCCATCGCTGTAAATACACCTATCAAAGCCATTTGCATCAAAAATACAAGGGCATAGAAGCGATTTGAGAAATAACCACTCGAAGATGCGGTGATGATTAAAGGCATCAACAAGGTCGTCAACAAGACCATCAAAAAGGAAATACCGTCCATATTGACAGCGAAATGAGCGCCAAAAGGCAGCCAATTCACATCTAAAGAAAACATTTCGGGTTTTGACGTAAATTGAGTCGCTGCATAGCCAAATAAACCTAATTCAGCCAACGCGAGGTAAAAAGCTGTCAATTCCGCCTTTTCTCTTTTGATGAACAACATCAAAAGAGACGCGACAAGGGGGAAAAATATAAGTGCAACTGTTATCATAAATTCTTATTTGCTCAAATTTTGCTGATTCTTACAGAATGACAAATTATACTGAGGGGGGTTATAGCACTTTAAACATCAAAATAATAATTATCGAAATCACCATCGCAAAGAAATAGACATCAACATTACCCGCTTGTGTTTTGCGTAATTTAGCTGATAACCAATAGGTAGCCAAACCCAAAAAGTTGACAACACCATCTACCACTTTTGAATCGAAAACAGCACTAAAGAAGTTACCGGTAGCGTCAATGGGTTTTGTTATCAATGCGTTATACAATTCGTCAATATAATATTTGTTGTAAACTGTTTTTGTCAAACCCGTCATTTGAGCATCCGTTTCGAGTTGTTTTTCTTTGGAAATATACATCGAATAAGCCAATGCAACAATGACCGCTACGGCTGCTGTTACACCCCACATCATCGAATGCAGCATATGAAACTCGCCTTCGTGTTTCATATCCATCAAAACAGTACTCAAATTATGCTCAACAAAACCATCAACTAAGAAACCGCCGCCAACTGAAAGTGCTGCCAAAACCATCAAAGGAATCGTCATACTGAGGGGTGATTCGTGCAAATGATGCTCTTGCTCGGTCGTGCCTCTGAATTTACCCCAAAATGTTAGGAAGTAAACACGGCTCATATAAAATGCCGTCATTAATGCACCAATGATAAGCAAATAGCCGATAATAGGCTTGTTTTCAAGGGCTTTTATGATAATTTCATCTTTTGAAAACCAACCTGAAAAATATGGAAAACCAATAATGGCAAGGTAACCTAAGGCAAAAGTGGCGTGCGTAATCGGCAATTTTGAACGCAAACCACCCATTTTACGAATGTCTTGCTCACCGCCCATACCATGAATAACTGAACCCGCACCTAAGAACAACAAGGCTTTGAAAAACGCATGAGTGACAACATGGAAAACTCCTGCAGAATAAGCGCCAACACCTAAGGCTGCGAACATGAAACCCAATTGCGAAACCGTCGAATACGCTAACACCTTTTTAATATCCATTTGTTGGAAACCAATCGTCGCCGCAAACAAAGCAGTCAGCGTTCCTGTCCATGCAACGACATCCATACTGAGGGGTGCCATTGTAAACATCACATTGCAACGTGCGACCATATAAATACCCGCCGTTACCATCGTAGCAGCGTGGATTAGGGCTGAAACAGGTGTTGGACCAGCCATCGCATCGGGCAACCACGTATATAAAGGTATCTGAGCGGACTTACCTATTGCACCAATGAACAACAATAAAGTTGCTGCTGTAATGACTTGCGGTGTGAACTTTGAGAGGTTTTCGGCTGCAAAAACAGTTTCAAACGTCACACTTTGCGTCGTCGTATATATCATTAAAATACCCAACAACAAACCTAAATCGCCAATACGATTCATCACAAACGCCTTTTTTGCGGCACTTGAATAGTCAATATTTTTAAACCAAAAACCAATCAACAAGTAAGAACACAAACCAACGCCTTCCCAACCAAGAAATATTTGCAAGAAGTTATTTGCCGTTACAAGTATAAGCATAAAAAACGTAAATAAAGATAAATAAGATAAAAAGCGTGGCAAATGCGGGTCATATCTTATATATTCTACTGAATAAAGATGTACAAGAAAAGAAATAAAACTAATTACAACAAGTATAACTACTGTCAAGG
>JANMJN010001076.1:0-3564 GCA_031371355.1 Saprospiraceae bacterium | reverse complement strand
TTAATAAAAAACAACACAAAATACGAGTAGAAAACAAACATTTTTTTCACTGTGAACAAACTTATTATTCATGTCAACTCACTCAAAGCAAGTGTTCTCGACACCAACTCCACGCCGATGGTACACTGTTAAGTGGATAGCTTACAGTCTCATGGGTCTGATTTTGTTAGGCTTATCGAGTTTAATTATTATTTACACTAACAATTTCAAACCTGAATTACCTAAAAATTACTCAAAACTACAAAGCCAGCTCGCTCAAATCGCACTCGATTCAAGCCTCAGTTGGCACGACAATGCGCTAACGCCTTGTTGTCAAACAGACCATCCGACTTGTTTTGCCCCCCTCAGTAATGCGGCAAATGTACCTTTAGCACAACAAATTCGGGCAGGCTTTTTTGTCAATTGGGATCCACAGAGCTATTATACTTTACGCAATAATATTGACAAAGTCAATATGGTTTTGCCTGAATGGTTCTTTTTGAGCGATGCCGATACGGTTGTTTTTAAGCCCGATGTTCGAGCATTTAAATTGTTGCGTGAAAACCCCTCAGTAGCAGTCGTACCATTGCTGTCTAATTTCTGGCAAGACGAATGGCATGCAGATAATGCAGAACGGCTTTTCAAAAACAAGGAAAAACGTGATATTTTTATCAAAAGTCTTGTAAACACTTTGAAACATTACGGTTTCAAAGGTGTCAATATCGATTTCGAAGGACTTTCTGACGCAACAACAGAGGATTTTTATGCCTTTATCTCATTGCTCCACGAGCGACTGAGTACTGAGGGATTGATACTGTCTCAATCAATCGTTCCTTTGAACAATCACTATAAACCAGAAAGGCTTGAACCCATCACAGATTTGTTGTTTGTGATGGCTTACAATCAACACTTTCAAACGGGTAAAGCCGGTTCGATAGCTGACCAAAAATGGGTTGAAGGCATCATGGATTCCGTTTCAAAAAATTTACCAACTAATAAATTTGTGCTCTGTATTGCTGACTATGGTCTCGATTGGGGTAAAAAAGGGGCTGATGCTCAATCACTTACCTATCGAGGTGCTTTGTCAATTGCCCAAGAAGCCTCTGCTAAAATCACCTTCAACCAAACCACTTATAATCTCGAATTTGCATATACCGACGATGAGCGCATACCACATAAAGTATTTTTTGTAGATGCCGTTACAAATTTTAATCAAATTAGGGCAGCCACTAATTTCGGTTGGCGAGGTGTCGCCTTGTGGCGTTTGGGGGCAGAAGACCCTCGTTTGTGGCAGTTTTTTGATAAAGATTTAAGCCTTCAAGGACTTCAAAAAGGAAGTTTTGATATAAAAAACTTAAAAACAGCTCTTATTGGTGAAGACGTCGACTATATCGGCGCAGGTGAAGTAACCGATATTTTGACCGAACCTACTGAGGGGGCTATTCGTTTTGAATATGACAATAACTATCAACTTATTACAAAAGAATATTACGATAAATTACCAACTTCTTATGTCGTTCAACGTTTTGGAAAAGTCGCTGACAAAAAATTAGTCTTAACTTTTGACGATGGTCCGAGTGATAAATATACCGCTCGCATTCTCGATATTCTAAAGGCAGAGAAAGCGCCTGCCACTTTTTTTCTGATTGGCAGTAATGCAGAAGCAAATCATGGCTTGGTCAGGCGCATCTTCGCTGAAGGACATGAGATTGGTAATCATACATATAGACATGAAAATCTAAATGATATGATGTTTTGGTCAGCAGAATTAGAATTGATTAGAACCCGTCGAACCATTGAAGGTTTGACAGGTCATTCGACTATCCTGTTCAGACCGCCTTATAACCCCTACCAAGAACCCGAAACAAAAGACCAATTAGCCCCTTTCATTTTGGCGAGAAAACACAATTATCTGACAGTCAACGAAAGCATAGACCCCCGAGACTGGGATTTGGCAAAAGGTGTTAATACAGAAAGCATCATTAAAGCTATAGAGTTGGGTTTAGAAAAAGGGTTTGGTCATGTTGTGCTGTTGCACGATGCGGGCGGAAATCGTGAAGCCACTGTCGCTGCATTGCCCCAAGTTATCCATCATTTTAGAGAAAAAGGGTACACATTTACAACGATAGCCGATTTAATTGGTAAACCTAAAGCGACCTTGATGCCAGTTGTAAGAGCAGACCAATTGTTTTTGGTGAGTGTCAATCGCTTTATCAACGATTGTATCAATTCATTCCAAGACTCTTTGTACTGGATTTTTGTTTCTGCTATTGGTTTGTCCATTTTTCGCTCTGCATTTATTTTGTTTTTTGCATATTTACAACGCCGTAAACAGCAGGCAGAGCCATATCCAGATTTTGCCCCCCCCCTCAGTATCATAGTACCTGCTTACAATGAAGAGATGAATGCCATCTCAACCGTTATGAGTCTTTTACAACAAAATTATGATGAATATGAAGTTGTTTTCGTAGATGATGGCTCAAAAGATGAGACTTTCAAACGAGTAAAAGAAGCTTTTGCTGGGCATCCACGTGTCCAAGTATTGACAAAACCGAACGGTGGCAAAGCTTCCGCCCTCAATTTCGGTTTGCTCAAAAGTCGCTACGATTTTGTTGTCTGTATTGATGCCGACACACAACTTGACCCTAATGCATTGCGCGAGATTGCTAAACCTTTCCTCGACCCTACAGTAGGAGCCGTTGCAGGGAATGTCCGCGTTGGTAATCAAATCAATTGGTTGACAAAATGGCAAAGTATCGAATATACAACAGCGCAAAATTTTGACCGCATGGCTTTTGCGTATCTCAATTGCATCACTGTCGTACCTGGTGCTATTGGGGCATTCAGACGTATCGCAATTATGGGTGAAAAAATAGAAAACATCCCTGAAGATGATTTTGGACCACTCTGTAGTTTCAGAAGTAAAAAAACGATTATTGGCAATTATGAAACCGATACGCTTGCGGAAGACTGTGATTTGACTATAAAAATACTTAAAAAAGGCTATAGAGTAGCCCAAAATAATGATTCTATTGCCATTACTGAATCGCCAGAAACCATCAAACAGTTTTTAAAACAACGTTTTCGTTGGACTTTTGGTGTACTCCAAGCATTTTGGAAAAACCGTGAAGTCCTTTTTAGAAACAAATACAAAGCACTCGGGTGGGTAGCGTTTCCCAATATTCTTATCTATCAATTTTTAGTACCCATTTTCGCGCCTATCGCAGACATCATCCTCATTGGTGCCATATTTCATTGGCTTACAGCTGATCCTGTTGCTGTCGGTGATGCTTCGATATGGGAACAATACCATGCTTTTATTTTGTATGGCATCTTTTTGTTCTTTGACTTGCTCTGTGCAGGTGTTGCTTTGCGTTACGAAAATGTATCTTTAAAGAATCTATGGATGGTCATTCCCCAACGGTTCGTCTATCGCCCGTTGATGTATTCTGTTTTATTCAAATCTTTTGTGAAAGCCATTAAAGGTGAAATGCAAGGCTGGGGCGTTTTGAAACGAACTGGCAGCATGGGTCAATTACCTGTTGAGATACCAAAGCCGGAGCCAATAATACCAAGACAACAGCC
>JANMJN010001060.1:0-2944 GCA_031371355.1 Saprospiraceae bacterium | reverse complement strand
AGAAAATCGTTCAAACGCTCCTTAGCTTCGGGCGCATCTTGGGCGATAGCTGCGATGAGCGATTCCATCATCAAGCCATTGTCATGCCCTGCATCAACGATGCGGGGGAGGACGTGCATGAGGGCGTAATTTGTCATACCTGCATTATTGCTGATTTTTGTAGCCAATTCCATCGCTTTCTCTAAGCCTTCACCCTCTCCAACAAGATATTGGGATAAGCCAAAAGTGACCCCCTCAGTAGCCGAAAGCACGCGACCGGTCAACATCATATCGGTCATACGTGCCATGCCTATGAGTTTTGGCAAACGGACAGATGCGCCACCACCGACAAAAATGCCCCGTTGCCCTTCGGGTAAAGCATAAAAAGTGCTGTTTTCAGCCACACGAATATGGCAAGCACTCGCCAATTCTAAGCCGCCACCGACACAAGCTCCATGCAAAACAGCGACCACAGGTACAGACCCAAATTGTACTTTCTCTAAAGCCCGATGCCACATACGGGAATGCTGAACGCCTTGCACGGCATTGCGATCCGTCAATTCTGAAAGGTCAAGTCCTGCGCTGAAATGCTTGCCTTCGGCAGTAATAATGGCACATTTTACGCCTTCGGGAATGTTAGAAAAAACTTTTTCGATGCTTAAAATGGTCTCGTCGTTGATAGCGTTGCGCTTATCGGGGCGATTGAGTGAGACGATAAGGATATTGTCTTTAACCTCAATTTTGAGTGCTTTGGTTATATTATTGAGTGAAATATTATCAGACATGGCGACTTTTTATAATAAAATAAAGATAGTGCTACAAATATAAGGCTACCTTATATTTGTAGCACTATCTTTTTTAAAAAAAATGAGAGAAATTGCCTATTTGATATAAATAATTGAAAAATCAACCTTTCTATCCTTAAATAGGGATTCGAAGAATTCCTTTCTCCAAAGGAATCCTATTGAGGAAGGGCTCATTCCTTCAAATCCAAAGCCTTTTGGTAGTTTTTCATACCCCACAAAAAGCATATCATTGTCGCCGATCCGCCTACGATATAGAGCGCGATGAGCGAATATTTTATCATTTTTTCATCATGAAAAATAGAATCTGTAAAAAAAGCAACCAAAAGTGGACCCAAACCCATGCCAATAATATTGATAAAAAACAAGAAAATAGAAGTCGCTAAAGCACGAACTCGATTGGGCAAAATTTCTTGAATAGCCGCGCCGGCTGCACCCAATGGGAAAGAAATAAAAAACATGGGTATTGCCAAAGAATACAAAATCATAGTTGGATCGCTCAATAAAAAATTGCAGCAGGAAGCCAGCATACCGATACCTGAAATCAAGCCCACACGCACTTTTCCATTGATTTTGCCTTGTTTTGAGTACCAATCACCTAAAAGTCCGCCTGCTAATACGCCTAATGCTGAAAAAATGGTGAGGATGATACCAAATTGAAAACCTGTTTTTTGTATCGTCCAGCCGAATGTGCGGACAAAATAAGTCGGTATCCAAGCAGAAGAACCATAGCTGACGAAAGCCGTAAAAGAGGTACCAATACTGATAGGCAGATAGGCTTTGCGTTGAAGCCATATTGTTGTTAAAGCTTCTTTGAGTGTCGGTTTTTCAAAAAGTACCCCCTCAGTACTAAGTGTCTCTTTTCGCGCAGGTTCTTTAATCGTTAACATCAAAAGCGCAATAACGATGCCCGGTAAACCGATATAAAAAAACAGCATTTGCCACGGAAAAATATCGCCAAAAATAGGCACGTGAACCATGCCGCTTGTGGGCAATGTTGAAATTAAAACCGAACCAAAGACGATTGCCAAACCCATACCCATGAAAATACCCATCGAGTAGGTACTCAACGCGGTTGCCAATTTGTTTTTCGGAAAAAAATCGCTGATCATTGAATAAGCAGAGGGCGACAATGTGGCTTCGCCTACGCCCACACCCATGCGCGCAAGAAAAAATTGACTATAAGAATTGATGCCCCCACATAAAGCTGTCATCACGCTCCATACCGCCACACCGCCAATAATGATGTTCCGGCGGTTGAATTTATCTGCCAAATGACCGATAAAAATACCGAAAATCGTATAAAACAACGCAAAACTCAAGCCCATGAGCAAACTCATCTGCGTATCCGAAAGGAGCAAATCCCGCTTGATAGGTCCCACCAAAAGGGATAAAACTTGACGGTCAATGAAGGAAGAAATGTTGGCAAGCATCAGTATAAACACCACATACCAAGCGTATGCTAATGATTTTTCGTTCCCGATTGTATCGAGATGGAGTATTTGTTTTTCCATTCTTGTTGGTTACTTTTTTTGTAGAGAGACGACCCCTCAGTAATCCTGTTTTTTTTTAAAGAACTTTATAAAACTTCAGTAAAACATGGTCGCTCATCCGCGCCCCTGTCGAGATAACAACTACTTTATTAAGCCATGCATATTTTCCATCGGCGACCTCAAATGAAGCAGCCGTCCGCATATAATATTCCGATGGGTCAATCTTTTCGCCTTTTGCCATACGCGCCAAAACATCGGGTTTGGCATGGCGAATACCTTTGTTTTGGATATAAATCAAGACACCATCATCGGTTTTGAGGGTATAACGGGCTTCCAAATCAGCTGTACCGTCCGCACGAACAGTCTGCCAATCTGCACCGCCTGACACGACAACGCCTTTCATGTTCGGACCTTCAAACGTACCGCCGTTGATAGGAATGATGCGGCGTTTGCCATAAGTTGTGATACCGAGTTCATGCACAGGGTCGAGGGTGACTTTGGCTTCGAAGATGAATTCGAGTTTGGGTTCGAGTAAGCCGTTTTGTGCTACAACTTTTGAAGTCGTTATTGGTAGTAAAAAGAGTAATAGTTTGATTGAAAACTTCATTTGATTAATTCTACAATTTTTATTAGTATATTAAGTGAAGATTCTATGACATCAACGACTGA
>JANMJN010001055.1:0-1542 GCA_031371355.1 Saprospiraceae bacterium | reverse complement strand
ACAGGTTATACTGAGGGGGAGCTTTTGAATTTGGGGCTGCAAAAACTCATGTTTCCTGAAGATATTATGACCCCTGAACAATTTGATATATTTTTAGAGAAAGAAAATGCCTGTATCGAACAACGTCTTTTTCAAAAATCTTGTATGACTTTGTGGATACGCCAAACCATGTCTCAAATGACGGTAAACAATAAGTTATATACGATTTCTATGTTCACGGATATTTCAGTTGAACGACTCGCCGATATGCAATTGCAAGAGTCAACACGTCAATTAAAGGCGCAAAATGCCTCGTTAGAAGAATTCAGTTATGTTATCAGTCACGATTTGCAAGAGCCTTTGCGCATGATTACCAGCTTTTCACAATTTATTCAACGCCGTTATATCAACCCCATTGGCAATGAAGATGCGCAAAAAGACTTCCAATTTGTGATTGATGGTGCTAAACGGATGAGTACACTCATCAAAGATATGCGTGAATATACCCGTTGGAGTGCCCAAAGTTTACCTATTGAAATGGTCAATGTTAAGGAAGTACTTTCTGAAACCAAAAAGAACTTGACTGTCTCTATCAATTTGAGTAATGTGACGATTAAAGCTCCAAATTTGCCTATTATTCAAACTAATCGTCTTATGTTGGTTCAAGTTTTTCAAAATCTCATCAGCAATGCTATAAAATATCGCCATCCTTTACGTCAACCAGAAATCGAAATAACTGTCATTCAATTGAAAAACCAATGGCTATTTCAATTTCATGACAACGGTATCGGCTTCGATGAACTATATAAAGAAAGGATTTTTGGTATTTTCCAGAGGTTAAATAATGACAACGTGAAAGGAAATGGTATCGGTTTAGCCATATGCAAAAGAATTATTGAAAGACAAGGCGGTCGTATCTGGGCAGAATCGGTTAAAAATGAAGGATCTATATTTAGCTTTTTAATTCCTTTTAAAGACATTAACAATTCTTATGCTGAGGAGATATTGCAAAAAGATCTTTTGGAAACAGTTTGAATTTCAAAATTCCATATTCAAAAATGTCCATAGAACGATAACCACTACTTTGTAATTTGAAATCTTGGAATCTTAAAATTCATTTCACACCTCAACTGAAGCCTTAGTTTTCTCTGATTTGTTCTTGTATGTATTAAAAAAACTTGCCCACCGCATTTGCAAAACACCTTTTATCGCTTCGCTAAAAATACTCATATTCATTTTTGACACGCCTTCTACCCTATCCACAAATTTGATAGGTACTTCTTTGATTTTAAAACCGAGCATATGCGCCGCAAATTTCATTTCAATCTGAAAAGCATAGCCAATAAAGCGTATTTTGCTCAAATCAATCGTTTCCAAAACCTTACGTGAGTAGCAGACAAAGCCCGCCGTCGGGTCAGCAACAGGCAACCAAGTAACAAGGCGCACATACCAAGACGCTCCGTAACTCAACAAAATCCTATCCCAAGTCCAGTTTTTGACATCGCCGCCGCGCACATAACGGCTGCCAACGCTCATATCACCGCCCCCCTCAGTACACGCCTT
>JANMJN010001005.1:0-5273 GCA_031371355.1 Saprospiraceae bacterium | reverse complement strand
CATATAGATCAAGCCAATTTTCAAGTCACTACTGAGCCTGGCGTGATTACAGAACATCTGCAGAATGTATTGAAAGACAAGGGATTATTCTATCCGCCCGACCCACAAGGTAGAGGTTGGTCATTCATCGGTGGCAATGTCAACACCAATGCGGGTGGTCCGAAATGCGTCAAATATGGCGTTACTCGCGACTATGTTTTAAATCTCGAAATCGTATTGACGACGGGCGAAGTCATGTGGACGGGTTCAAATACCTTAAAATTTTCGACAGGTTATAATTTGACACAACTCCTTGTCGGCTCGGAAGGCACATTAGCCGTGGTGACAAAAATCGTTTTGAAACTTCTGCCATTGCCTACATTTAACTTATTGATGCTCGCCTCATTTCCAGATGCCGAAGACGCTTGTGCGGCGGTTGCAGCGGTTTTTCAAGCCGGCGTCGTGCCATCAGGCTTGGAATATATGGAACACGCCGTTGTAGATTATGCAGCGCGGTATCTCGACGTCCCCTCATTTTCCGCCAAAAACCCAGATGGAATCGTCCACGATGCCTATTTGCTTATAGAAGTTGACGGCACAAGTATGGATGTTTTGCAACAAGACTGCGAAACAATAGCCACTATTTTACAGGATTTCAAAGTCGGTGATATCCTTTTTGCCGACAGTGATGCTCAAAAAACCGAATTGTGGAAACTGAGGCGCAACGCTGCCAACGCCATGATTACACTCTCGAAAGAACGTTGGGGTGAAGACACGGTTGTGCCACGTGCAAATTTGCCCGCACAACAACGAGGCGTGAAACAAATTAGTAAAAAATATGGGCTCAAAATCATCGGTCTTGGTCACCTTGGCGATGGCAATATGCATATCTATATCATCTCAGACGATGCACCTACGGAAGAATGGTACGAAAAAGCGAAACAAGCCAAGCGCGAAATATTTGAGCTGACAAAATCACTCAATGGTATGCTATCAGCTGAACATGGCGTTGGTTTTATACAAACACCTTATTTAGATGTCTTTTTTAACGAAACACATCGTGCGATACTGAGGGGTATCAAAAAAGTTTTTGACCCGAAGGGGATTTTAAATCCGAATAAGTTTGTTTGACTTTCAATGTTTTTCAGACAAAATCAAACCCTGATTCGGCACCCATTTGTCATATTCCATATAGAAAGCGGCATCTTTGGCAGCTTGTTCGCCTTTCAATTTAGAAACCAAATACAATGCACCATCAATACCTGCCGAAATGCCCGCAGTCGTAATCACTCGACCATTATCAACGAAGCGAACATCGGACAAGACTTTGGCAGTGGGAACAGCATTTTTCAAAGCATCTATACTCAAATGAAATGTCGTAACGGTCAAGCTGTCTAAAAGACCTGCTTTACCTAAGACAAATGCGCCTGTACAGACTGAAAAATGGTATTGCGTTGTGGATCTACGGGCATTTACCCAATTAATCACTGCGTCATCATTGCTTGCAGCCCCAGAGTTGCCACCAAAGAATGCAAGGATGTCTGACTGCGGTGCATCCTCAATGCTGTAATCGGGCATGACTTTCAAAACGCCTTGTGATGTAATGAATTCTTTCTTTTTTGAAACTGTAAACACCTTGAAACCTGCATAAGTAAAAACTTCCATCGGTCCTGCGAAGTCTAAAACCTCAACGCCGTCTTGTAAATAAAAAGCAATAGTCATCTTCTTTTCTTTAAGTTTAGCTTGCCTTTCGGCAATGTTTTGTTTCACTAAAGTCATACCACAATGATTGCATTTTCCTTCTTTTTCAAATTGTAAATTGTCGCAATCGTTGCCGCAAAGTGGACAAAAGTAAGCGAAAGCCTCTTTATACTGAGGGGTCTGTGATTTTAAAAAAGGAGGAAACAACAAGCATAAAGCGAGTAATAAAACAGCATTTTTCATAATAGTAGGTTTAATTATTGTTAAAAACGGACACAAAGCTATGGGCTTTATGGATTATCAACAAGGACAAGAAAGCGCAGTTTCAAGACAAATCAGAGAGAGCAGAAGGTAAAATGCCCTTTCGTTTTTTCAGAATATTACGTAGTTGGTTGGTACTTTGGAAGCCACAGGATTGAGCAACGGCATCCACTTTATGGTTTTCTTTCAACAATTGCATCGCTTTTTCAGCACGTAAAGATTCAATATAATCCCCGACCGTAATGCCTGTTGCGGTCTTGAAAAGCCTTGTTAGGTTACGAGGGCTTGTATAAATGAGTTCAGCGAGTTGTTCTATTTTGATTTTTTCGTCCAAATGATGAATAATCCAATCTTGAATTTCATGGACGCTACTGTTGATGTGTTGCCGATTTTGAATATAGATACTGTCTTGCGGCGCACTGCCGTCTCTTCGGATATAAACAACCAATTCACGTGCAATTTGATACGCAAACTTAGCACCGTGCCGTTTTTCTAAGAGAAACAAAGCCAAATCTATCCCCGTTGTCACGCCCGCACTCGTATATATATTATCACTTTTTACAAAAAGGCGATTTTTCAAAACCTTGAGCCGTGGGTATTCTTTTTGTAGTTTTTCCGTAAAATCCCAATGCGTTGTACATTCTTTCCCATCCAATAAACCTGCTTCTGCTAACATAAATGCACCCGTACAAACAGAGCAAATCGTAGCATGTGCCCCATCTGCTCGTTTCAACCAATCAAATAAAGTCGTGTTCTCTTTGTTCAAATGATTCACCCGAAACCCTGCAACGATGAGTATATCGTCTGATTTTATGTCAATTTCAGAAAAAACATCTAAATTAGAAAAGCCTAAATTGGCAGAACTTTTTTGATTGGGATTGTCAGAAACGTAATGTATATCGTACGCGATGCCGTAGTTGGAGGCTTCATGAAATGTTTGCACGGCACCCGCAAGGTCGAGTAAATGGGTACCGCTGTTGAGATAAAAAAAAACACGGTTGGTTTTATCTAACATTAAGTTTGAGTTTACTACCATTTCCGTCTTTCCAAAGCCGTTTTACATAACAAAAGAAAGAAACCAATGACGGAGAAAAAATATACCACATCACCGATAACGACAACTCCTCGAGAAATAGAGGCATAATGGAAAGCAATGCCAAACATTTGTACAATATCATCACCTTTACCGACTAAAAAAGGCAAACGAGACATAAAATCAAAGCCCCAATGCACAAAAAAGCAGAGAAACGCCGCTACTAAAAAAGAGACGATTTGATTATTGGTCAAACTAGAAGCAAATAAACCTATGGCAACAAACACGCTGCCTAACAAAAGTAAACCGATGTAACTGCCTGCAATCGCGCCACTATCTAAGTTGCCTTTTGGCGAACCCAATTGATACATTGTGATATAATAAATCAAAGTCGGTAACAAAGCCGCGGCAACTAAAGCCACACCCGCCAAATACTTACCCAAAATAATTTCCCAGTCTCGCAACGGTTTGGTTGTCAAAAACTCAATTGTTCCTGTTTGATTTTCTTCTGCAAAAAGGCGCATCGTCACGGCTGGAATAAGGAAAGTAAAAATCATCGGTGCAAGGTCGAATAATTGGTCAAGGGAAGCGACATTTTGACTCAAAAGACTCGTGTCGGGAAATACCCACAACAACAAACCTGACAACAACAAAAAAATCGCAATGACAACATAGCCAATGAGCGATGAGAAAAAGGTATTTATTTCTTTTTTGAAAATGGACAACATTATATGGTTATTGGTTATTGGTTATTGGGGATTAGTTATTGGGAAATGGGTTGTTTTCACAAACCAATAACTAATAACCAATCCCCAATAACTATTTTAAATAAACAGGATTTCTATCGTTATAAATCAAAACGCATTTGAAAAGTTTTTCCTTCAACTCATTGGTTTTCAAGTCATCAACCGTTGAGACGAGTTCTTTATCGTCTGAAATGAGTCTTTTGAACGAGTTGAGTGTAAGGTCGAAAACCTCCCCTGTCTCGTAATTCATCAATTTTTCACGCACAACGGCTTCTTCTTTTGAGACTTTTTTTGTGATATATGGCTCACCCGTTTGTGGAATATAAGCTGTAATGGGCACTTGTGAGTGTGCAATTGTTTCATAATTGAAATAGCAAAGGCGACCCCTCAGTATCAATCCTGCAAAACAATAAGCTGTTTTTTCTAACTCATTTCTTGGCAAACGCACGTACGGAATACCATCAACGACCACGCCCCAAACAGAATCGAGAGAAACAATGCGATGCGTTTTTTTATACTTTGCAAACTCCATCTGCATAAAAAGCGTATTAGGATTGACCGCCAAATTGGTTTCAAGGCTGTCCCAAACGATTGTCGGTTTGTTCGCTTGCCAATCGGCATAAGTAGCATAAACACCATCACGGAATTTGAAATTCTTTGTAATAACTGTTGGTTTTTGTGCAAAACCCCTCAGTATTGTGGCAAAAACAAAGAGCCAAACGAGTTGAATTTTCATTTTTAAACTGGAATCTAAAATTTTAGACTATTAATATATTCACTATTTTGTCAATTCCTGAAACACGTCCGCAACGCTGTAAATCTCTTTCCGCATTTCCAAAATCACTAATTTTTGTTCTACAGCAAAGTTAAAAACATCTGCCCGAATATCATTTTTCAAGGATGAAGACAAGCTGAAAGTTGTTTTAGACAAAGGTGTAACTTTGGTGATATTTTTAATTTTCATCAACAAAGCCCTATCTACGACTTGTAAAAACTCAACAGTTACAACATTTTCACCACTTATACGACTTTGCAAACTATCCATCGTATCATTGGCAACGATTTCTCCTTTGTTAATAATCATGACGCGGTCACACAAGGCTTGCACCTCTTGCATAATATGTGTTGAAAAAATGACCGTTTTTTCTTTACCCAAATCCTTAATCAGCTTACGAATCTCGACCAGTTGATTGGGGTCAAGTCCTGAAGTCGGCTCATCGAGTATCAATACTGAGGGGTCGTGCATCATCGCTTGCGCTAAACCCACACGTTGACGATAGCCTTTCGAGAGCGCATTAATCGGTTTATTTTGCTCAACACCCAAACCAACACGCTCAATCATATCCGCCACACGCTGTTTTTTCTTTGGCAATTTGTGCAATCCGGCGACAAATTCAAGGTATTCACGTACATACATATCTTTGTAAAGCGGATTGTGTTCGGGCAAATAACCTATTTGCTGCCGTACTTCAAGTGCTTGCGTTTCGACATCGAAACCACAGACCTCCGCCTGACCTTCTGTTTGTGGCACAAAACAAGTGAGAATTTTCATT
>JANMJN010000977.1:0-2090 GCA_031371355.1 Saprospiraceae bacterium | reverse complement strand
AGACAGCCATGAAACTCTGCCGCAAATGGGCGTATGAAGTCAAAGGCATACCGACTGACCAAGCTAAAATCGTGTTTGCTACGGGCAATTTTCATGGCAGAACCCTGTCTGTTGTCTCTGCTTCGACTGACCCATCGAGCCGCAAAGGTTTTGGTCCGTTTATGGGGGGCATCGAACTCGTTGAATACAATAATTTAGCCGCTTTGGAACGTTTGTTGGCGACTGACAAAAACATTGCAGGCTTTATTGTCGAGCCGATACAAGGGGAAGCAGGTGTTGTTGTGCCCGATGCCAACTATTTGCCAGGCATCGAGCAGTTATGCAAAGAGTACAATGTGCTTTTTGTCGCAGACGAAATACAAACAGGTATTGCGCGCACAGGTCGTATGTTGGCAACCGATGGCGACGAGAGCACCCCCTCAGTAAAACCCGATATTTTGATACTCGGTAAGGCTGTTTCGGGCGGTGTGTTTCCTGTTTCTGCGGTTTTGGCGAACGATGAAATCATGTTGACCATCAAGCCAGGTGAGCACGGCTCTACTTATGGTGGTAATCCGCTCGCGTGCGCCGTTGCGCAAGCCGCTTTACAAGTTGTTATTGATGAAAAATTGGCAGAAAATGCCGATAGATTGGGCAAAATATTCCGTCAAGGACTCAATGACATCGCTTCGCGCAATAAATTGATTACTTTGGTGAGAGGCAAAGGTTTGTTGAATGCGATTGTGGTGGATACAACCGAAGACTCGGACCTCGCTTGGGAAATCTGTTTGACATTCAGAGACAATGGTTTGTTGGCTAAGCCGACGCATGGCAATAAAATACGCCTCGCGCCCCCTTTGGTCATTACAGAAAGTCAAGTGCAGGAGTGTTTGGCTATCATTGAAAAGTCGCTGAATGCGTTTGTTTAAAGAGATTAAATAAGAATCCACCATAATCACAGGTATCCATTGCAATCACAGGTATCCATTGCCTCCATCTTTAGATGGAGGAATATTTATGCTATTATTTTGAATATTTATGCTATTATTTTTTCTCCATCTAAAGATGGAGGCAATGGATACCTGTTTAGCGTAGCTCAATTAAACCCATTCACCTATGTTCAACATCCACCAATACCGCCAAGACACGCCCGCGTGTCAAAACCTCATCCACTTCAACAACGCAGGCGCGTCCTTAAATCCATCCTCCGTTGTCCAAAAAATAAAAGATTATCTCGACGAAGAAGCCCAAGTTGGCGGCTACGAACTCGCGCGCATTCGTGCAAACGACATCCATGCCTTTTACACCGAAACCGCGCATTTGCTCAACGCCCAAGCGCGCAATATCGCCTTCGCCACCAGCAATACAGAAGCATACAGCAAAGCTTTGGCAGCCATGCCGTTCAAAAAAGGGGACATTATCCTCACTTCTGACGATGATTATGCCTCCAATCAATTGTGTTTTTTGTCTTTGCAAGCCCGCATTGGCATCAAAATCGTGCGCGCAAAGAACCTTTCAAATGGCGATATTGATGTCGAAGACATCGAACACGTTATCAAAACACAGCACCCCTCAGTAGTCGCTATCACGCACATTCCGACAAGTTCGGGCAAAGTGCAACCCATCGCGGCTATTGGCAAACTGTGTCAGCAGCACGATATTTGGTACCTCGTGGATGCCTGTCAATCCATCGGACAAATGCCCGTTGATGTGCAGGATATTGGCTGCGACTTCCTGACCGCTACGGGGCGTAAATTCCTCCGCGCACCGCGTGGCACAGGCTTTTTGTACGTCTCCGACAAGGCTTTGAACGCAGGCTTGACCCCACCTTATTTCGACAACCACAGTGCTACATGGACGGGTAAGGATAGTTTCGAAATCCAAGCAACTGCGCAAAGGTTTGAACTCTACGAAAGGTCAATCGCAACCGTTTTGGGTATCACAGAAGCCGTTCGATATGCCAATGCCATTGGTTTGGACACTATTTATGCTTATAATCAAGACTTGATACAGTATTTTAGAAAAAAGATGCAGAATACTGAGGGGGTCAAACTGTACGATGAAGGTGCGCATTTATGCAATATCTTAACTTTTAGAATAGAAAAACAGCC
>JANMJN010000954.1:0-2822 GCA_031371355.1 Saprospiraceae bacterium | reverse complement strand
GCAAGGCTGTTAAAAATGATATGGGCCTCGCATCTACCGCTGCATTTACACCAGACGCTGGTAATTTAGACCCACGTTTAGACCATACAGTAGGTCGTAGAGGTATTCCATTCTTGGACTGGGGTAATCATACAGGTGCTTCTATGATTCGTAATCAACCGAATGCAGGTCCTTATTCTCCTAAGAAATACTTGTACACCAAAGCAGAAAAAGCTGCAGGCTTGACTGAAACAGGTGGTTGGGGACATCAAACATACAATGCCTATAATGTGACTATCATTCGTTTTGCAGATGTGCTATTAATGGCTGCTGAGGCTGAAATTGAAGTAGGTACTTTGGCTAAAGCTATGGAATACACCAATCTGGTCAGAGCAAGAGCAGCAAATACAGCTGATTTTGTTCAAGATGGTGGTAAGAATGCCGCAAGTTACAAAATCTCAGTCTATCCTCTAACAGCATTTGCGGATAAAGCTTCTGCAAGAACAGCTGTACGCTTCGAAAGAAGAATGGAGTTAGGCATGGAAGGCTATCGCTTTTATGACTTAGTTCGTTGGGGCGAGGATGTAGCCGCTATCAACAAATACCTAAAATATGACCAAGTATTATTACCTGGTGCTTTTGGTGGTGCGAGTTATTTAGCTAAACATGCGATATTACCAATTCCACAGTCTCAAATTGACTTAATTGGTGCTGACATTTTGAAGCAAAATGCTGGTTATTAATAAACGTGATACTGAGGGGTGTCATTAAGACCCCCTCAGTATAAATCACTCTTGATTTTCATACATTCTAAGTTTGTTTAAGAATAAACTTTTTATTTAGGGTGAACAAAAGATATTTTCACGAACATTGTTCCGCGAAATTTGTCTTTCGTTCGCCCTTTTTTTATTCTTTTGAGACTTAAACGAATGTCCGATAGACTTAAACGAACGTCCATTAGACTTAAAATAGCTAACTTTGCTATATGGAAAAGAAATTTTTACCCATAGGTATCCAATACTTCAATGTAATGATCGAAGGAAATTATGTTTATGTTGACAAAACTAAACAGATTTTCCGATTGGCTCAACGCGACGGTGGTGCTTATTTCTTCTCTCGTCCACGTAGATTTGGCAAGTCATTAGTTGTCTCAACGTTAAAAGAACTTTTTGAAGGGCGCAAAGACTTGTTCGAAGGTTTGTGGATACACGATAAATGGGATTGGTCAAAAAAATATCCTGTTATCCATTTGTCGTTTGATGCAATGGGTTATAAAAATGCAGGTTTAGATAAAGCTATTGAACATGAACTCAATCGGATAGCTAAAAAACATGGGATTGTTTTAACAACAAGTAATTATGAATATCAATTTAAAGAATTAATAGAAATTTTATTTCAAAAAGAGGGTAAAGTTGCCATACTCATTGATGAATATGACAAACCCATCATTGATTTCCTCGAAACAGTTCATCTGCCACAAGCAGAGATAAATCAAGCCATAATGAAAAACTTTTATTCGGTTTTGAAAAACAAATCGAATGAAATCCGTTGTTTGTTCATCACAGGCGTTTCTAAATTTTCAAAAGTCTCTATTTTTTCAGATTTGAATCATTTGGATGACTTGACTTTGGACAAAAACTACGCCACTTTAACTGGATATACACAAGAAGAACTTGAATTTTACTTCGCTGACTATATTCAAGAAGCAGCCGATAGCCTTGAAATAAGCCTTGAAGACCTGTTAGAAAATATGCGCGTTTGGTATGATGGATTCAGTTGGGATGGTAAACAAAAGCTCTATAATCCTTTCGGCACAATCAACTTTTTGCAAAAACAAGCTTTTCGAAATTTTTGGTTTAGTTCCGGGACACCTACCTTTTTGTTGCAACAAATGACAAAACACAACCATTTTGCTGTGGAAAACACACGTATCAATTCTCGGGTTTTAGAAAAATACACAATTCAAAATATAGACTTAATTCCCTTACTTTTTCAAACAGGTTATTTAACAGTCAAAGAACTCAATCCTCTGACTGATGATATGGTACTGGATTATCCTAACAGGGAAGTACGTGAAAGTATGTATCATTTCATGATTGAAGGTATATCAAATGTAGAAGGTCGAACTTTTTATGCCGAAGACTCATTGAAATCTTTATTAGACGCTTTTGCCCATGCGAATCTTCCAAAAGTAAAAGAAGTTATCAATCAATTGTTAGCAGGACTACCTTCCGAAGCCTTCGACAATAAATCTGAAGGCTTATATCATGGTTTACTGCATTTTATTTTTAAACTTCTCGGTATTTACATAAAAAGTGAAGTCCACAGTTCAAAAGGACGAGCCGATAGTATTGTCGAAACAACGACTCATGTTTTTATTTTTGAATTTAAGTTCAATCGCAGTGCCGATGAAGCCATGCAACAAATAAAAGATAAAGGCTATGCAAATGCTTTTCAAGCATCAGGCAAAAAAGTTATAGGCATTGGTGCCAATTTCGTTTCAAAAGATAAAGAAATTAAAGATTGGGTCGAGGAAAATTTATAAACACTCCCCTCAGTATAAACTAACACATCGTCATTGTATGAAAAAAACTATACTACTATTAGCTATCGCTGTCCTCTTTACCTATTGTAAAAACGAAAAAACGCTTTTCGTCCTACTGGATAGTAAACAAACAGGTATTGAATTCAATAATCAAATCACGGAAAACGACTCGCTCAACATCTTTGATTCTGAATTTATTTACAACGGCGGTGGTGTAGGCATCGGTGACGTGAACAGTGATGGTCTTCAAGACCTTTATTTCACAGGCAATCAAGTGGAAAACAAGCTCTATCTCAAC
>JANMJN010000949.1:0-2698 GCA_031371355.1 Saprospiraceae bacterium | reverse complement strand
GGTTTTACTGGTTTTGGTGGTTCGATCGGGCGATCGGGCGATCGAACTGCGTCGCCGTTGAGTAAATATAGTATTCAGCATAGTATTCAGCATAAATCCCTCGTTTGCGGATATATTTCTAGGCTAGCGCAGATCGATCGGACAAATATAAATTTTACAAAAATGAAATTGCGGCATTTATTCCCCAATATTCTTTTGCTTTATATTCGAAAAGATACACGATTTGAATATGTTGATAAACTTTATCAACCTTTTTCATCAAACAGTACACCTATTATTTCTGTCGTTACTGAAGGAGAGTTTCGCTCAATAGCATTACAAAGAGAATGGGGTATTCCAAAAATGTTACTTCTTGAAACGGTATTAAAGAAGTTTTTGATAGCTGATATTCATGTTAAAGAAATTATAGACCGTTATGCGGAGATTGATGCTTTTAGTCAAGGTAAATTGAAAAATAAGCCACTTGGCTCTTCTTCTCGGAAAATGGGTAAAAACGATTTATGGATTGCTGCAACAGCATCTGTTTTGGGTGTAACCTTGTTGACAACGGATAAAGATTTCCATCATTTAGCGGGCTTTTATCTCGATTTAACTTTTGTTGATTTGGAAAAAACACCAAATTAAATGTTTAAAAATGTTCTAATAAAAACAATCGGATACACCTTCGCCGCTTGGATTCTGATTTTTACAGGCATCATGGTAACAAAAGTGTTGCCCTATTTGACATTTGAAAGAGCGATAAACTTTCTCGGTACAAAGCCCAATCAACTGCTTGACCGCAGCTATTTTATGTGGGCGTTTTATATCCACATAACGTCGAGCGTTTTGGCAATTGGGGGTGGTATTTTCCAGTTTTTCCCTTCTATACTGAGGGGGTATCCGAAAGTCCATCATTTGATTGGGAAGGTGTATATTGGGTCAATTTTATTGTTGGCGACTCCTTCGGGTTTGGTTTTGGCGGCTTTTGCAAATGGTGGTTTGGCGGCAAGGGTCGGTTTTACGTTGCAATGCTTTGTTTGGTGGCTCATAACGTATGCGGCATGGCATGAGGTGATGAAAAAACGCTTTGTCAAACATTCTGAAATGATGATACTCAGTTATGCCATCACTTTGGCAGCTATGAGTTTGCGGACAGAAAGTTATTTTATGGTCTATATTTTTGAAACAAAGCCCATTGAAACGTATTTAACAGTTACGTGGCTTTCATGGGTTGGCAATTTATTGATTGCACAAGTGTTGATATATTTTGGTTTAGGCAAAAGATTGGTACAACAAATGGGAAATGCTACCCCTCAGTAATTTTTTCAAGATTTACTAAATTTTTAAAATTCAGTAAATCTAACGTTAAATGAAATTTTCGCACATAAAATATTGATTATCAATTATTTAAAACCTTTTTTACAGATGAAAAAACAACTCGTATTCATTCCCATGCTTGTCGCCGCAGCGATATTTATCTCACAGTGTTTCAATAAAGGAAATGCGCCAACAAAGAAAGCAGTCGTTGCGACTCCTGCAATGCTGACGCACAAAGAAGCCGTTGATTCGCTTTTAGCTGATTCAACGAAACCCTTGAAACCCTTGATATTCAAAGAGTTAAATGCAAAAGATGCCACCGTTTTTTTTCAAAAAACAAGATTGGACAGCCTTTTTGTGAATGAATACAATTATCCTGTCAATGGTTTTTATGGAGAAGACCGTTACCGCATCGAGTTCCTTTTTACGGAAGCTAAACGCGATGAAAAAGACCCATCATTGTATCACGTAAAAGGAAAAAATCGTCATAAAAAAACGATTACGCTCTTTGAAGGAACATTCAAATTAACAAAAATCAGCACATTCACTGACCCAAATGTGAATCAAGAAGACATGCAAAACATGGATATTCAAACCATGTATGCCACTGAAGGCACATTTGAATTTGCAGAAGCAGACAAAACAAATCCATACAGTGGTATGTTTCAAGGTAATATGAAAATGGAATTTTCGATAGGTGTAGATGCACACCCTAATTTATGGTTTTATTCATCAGTCGGTTTGCCAAGTGGCGGTGCGGGCTATCGTTTCGATGGCACTTGGACAAGTTACACAAAACCTGATATGAAAAAACCCGTCATTTTCGCAGCCGATTTATTCCGGTTTGCGAATGATATTTTAAAGGATTTCAGCATGGGCGAACGTGAAGTTGAAATCAATAAAAAATACTATACTTTGGGTTGGGATAATTTTTGGGAGAATGATGAATGGTGGAATGATGCTGCGAAACCCAAAATGTGACCCCCTCAGTATAAATATCTTATTGACGTTTCTTTTGTCATTCCGAGCGCAGCGAAAGAATGACAAAAAAGCCATTACTTAATAGCGATAATAACAACTAAATAATTGAAAATCAATTATTTAAATTTAAAAATCTAATAAATAAAATCATAATAAAAATGGAAGATGCTTATATAGTAGCAGGATTTAGGTCAGCAGTCGGAAAGGCAGGGCGTGGCGGTTTTAGAAACTATCGGTCAGACGATTTAGCGGTGGATATCATCAAACAACTCATGGCTTCTGTGCCAGAAGTTGACCCTTTATTGGTTGACGATGTCATTGTCGGTTGCGCCAATCCTGAAGGTGAACAAGGCTTACAAGTCGGTCGTCAAATATCATTACGGGCTTTAGGTAAAGAAACGCCCGGCTTTGTCATCAATCG
>JANMJN010000903.1:0-1833 GCA_031371355.1 Saprospiraceae bacterium | reverse complement strand
ACTTGACCTTTATACCCTCAAAAACGAAGCAGGTATGACGGTGACAATCACAAACTACGGCGGCACCATTGTATCGTGGACAGCCCCCGACAAAAACGGCAAGTACGAAGATATCACACTTGGTTGCGATTCTATCGGTGGCTATGAAAAAGGCGTACCTTTTTTTGGCGCGCTCGTTGGGCGTTATGGCAACCGCATTGCGAAAGCAAAATTCGCTTTAGAGGGTAAAACGTACACTTTAGCAGTCAATAATGGTCCAAATCATTTGCACGGCGGCATCAAAGGTTTTGACAAAGTGGTGTGGACAGCTACACCAATTGAGGGACCTCAAGCTGCCTTGAAGTTGACATACACCAGCAAGGATATGGAAGAAGGCTATCCCGGGAATTTAGCTGTTGAAGTGGTTTATACGCTTCAAAAAGACAATGCTTTGAAGATAGAATACACTGCCACAACCGACAAGACAACGGTTGTCAACTTGACGAATCATGCTTATTTCAACCTGTCAGGTGACATGAATAATACGATTTTAGATCATGAAATTGCTATAAACAGCGATAAATTTCTGCCAGTTGACAAAACGTTGATACCGACAGGCGAACCGAAACTTGTTAAAGGAACACCTTTTGATTTTACAGAATCTTTCAAAATTGGCGCACGTATCAACGACACTTCTGACATACAGATCAAATACGGCGGCGGCTATGACCATGCATGGATTCTGAATAATGACATCAATAAAATGCGCCTTGCTGCCATGGTTTATGAACCGACAAGTGGGCGTGTTATGGAAGTCTTGACCACTGAACCCGCTATCCAGTTTTATACAGGTAATTTTTTAGATGGCACAATCAAAGGGAAAGGCGGTGTTATTTACAAAAAACGCTCTGGTTTATGCCTTGAAACCGAGCATTATCCCGATTCGCCGAACCAACCGAAGTTTCCAACAACCACCTTGAAACCTAAAGAAACCTACTCAACGACGACGGTTTACAGGTTTTCTGTTAAGAAGTAAAAGGAGAGTAACTTGCGTTAAACATTTAATTTAACGCAAGTTATACTTTATGATTAAAAAAAATAAAACACCTTGATAGGTACATAAGTGGTTTTGCCCGATTCAATAGTAACAAGGCTTTTTTCGTATGTAGGTTTTCCAAAAGGAAAAGATTTTAAGTTCGAGATACCAAAGCCTTCTCTTGGAATGCCCAGTGAATATTCCATTTTTTTATCACCATTTTCATCGTGTAAAAACGAAACTGCATAAGTTCCAGGTGGCAGATTAATACTCGCGCTGGCTTTATTCCCTGTTATGGTGGCTTCACCAAGAGCAAAATAGCCTTTTGTGTCTAAAAAGTTTCTTTTATTATCGTAAATAGCAAAACGCATGTGTCCATTCGCATTTCGGAATTTACTGGCTTCAATCTGCAAAGTACCTTTGGTTTGTGAAAAAGTATGGATATGAAAAGATAAAAATAAGAAAATTGACAAAGCTAATGCCTTCATAAAATAATTGTGTTAAGGAATTTATATTCAAAACTTTACTAACGGAAACCGTATCCTAATTGTTCAGAAATGATTTTATTGGGTTCATTTTTTTTTGAAAGTTCTAAAAATCACCATTGATGAAATACGTAATAGGTCTTGATTATGGCACAGATTCTGCCCGTGCACTGATTGTTAACACTGAAAATGGCGCAGAAGTGGCGACTCATGTTTTTTACTACCCACGTTGGAAAAAAGGTATGTATTGCGACCCCGCGCAGTCTCAATATCGTCAACATCCCTTGGATTATCTCGAAGGGTTAGAAACAGCCATAAAACAGACGTTGGCAA
>JANMJN010000878.1:0-3175 GCA_031371355.1 Saprospiraceae bacterium | reverse complement strand
ATAAATCATTAAAGAACAAATTTTCTTCTTGTTCATAGACATCAATGCCCAAATAACCTAATTGACCTTTTTTTAGAGCCTTAATAGCATCTTTAGTATTGATTAATCCACCTCGACTGGTATTTATGAGCATGGCACCTTCTTTCATTTTAGAAAATGTCTGGCTATTAAAAAGATAATGCGTTTGCGGAGTAAGCGGGCAATGCAACGAAATAATATCAGAAAGGCTTAAAATATTATCCAAAGACGTGTATTCTATGCCTTTTTCTTTCAAATTTTTAGATTCAAAGATGTCATAAGCCAACACTTTACAACCAAAACCTTGCATGATGTGGCAAAAAGTTTCGCCTATTCTCCCTGTGCCTATAACACCAACAGTTTTCCCATAGAGATTAAAACCCATGAGGTTTTCTAAAGAAAAGTTGCCTTCTCTTACACGATTGTACGTTTTATGAGTCTTTCTGTTGAGTGTTAAAATAATTGCCACAGCGTGTTCCGCTACGGCTTGCGGCGAATAGGCTGGTACTCTCAATACTTTTATTTGATGTTCAGCAGCCGCTTCTAAATCCACATTATTGAAACCTGCACAACGTAAATCAATGAGTTTTATGCCGTTTTGTGCTAATTTCACAATGGTTTCTTTATCAATTTTATCACTGACGAATATACAAACGGCTTCAAAACCGATGGCTAAATTTGTGGTGTTGACATTCAACGAAGCATCAAAATATGTGAGTTCATGATAGTTCTCTGCATTGAATTTATCGAGATACGTGCGGTCGTAGGGTTTTGTACTGAATACAGCTACTTTCATTGTTTTTTAAATATTAATGATGATTAACCTCATATTGCTTCATTAAAGTCACCAAAGATTCGTGATATTCAAGGAGTGTTTCCCTATCAATATGTGGGTCAGCCACATTGGGAATGGTGATAGGCATTTCTTCTAAATATTTCGACAATTCGGGATGATGTTCTTGAATAGTCATAGTCATTTTTAGAATGTCGTCGTTGAGTTCTTTTACGGTTTTCATAAGCTATGATTTTAGTAAAAATGATTATTAAAAGTACAAAATTCGCCCTTTTACCCTTCAAATACAAGGGCGAGTATCAAGTTTCGATTTCTTCGACCCGTTTTTCATTGAACTCTTGCCGATAAATTTCAATCAATAATAAAAAGAGTGAAATCAAAATGGGTCCAAATATCAAACCAATGAAACCAAAAAGATTGAGTCCTATGATGACCCCAAAAATGGTAATCAAAGGATGAATATTGCCAATCTTTTCTTGCAACCAAAACCGAAAGATATTATCAACAGAACCAATAACAAGAAAACCATACAATAGTAAAAAAACGCCCCATGTTGTCTGACCTTGTGCGATAAGCATGATACCAAGCGGCACATAGACCAAAGCAGAACCTAAAATAGGAATAACGGCTGCCACACACGTTGCGATAAACCAAATAAAAGGTTCTCCAACACCCGCAATCCAATAGCCAACGAGGGCAAATATCCCTTGTATCACAGCGACAAGTGGGATGCCAATGGAGTTAGAATCAACTAAATTATTGTGTTCTTTTTTTAAATGAAGGGCACTTTGTTCTTTCAGAGGCAACCACTTGTATAGAACTTTTTCAAGCGTTCGGGCTTCAGTAAGCATAAAAAACAAGATAAAATACATGACAATGACGGTTATCAAACCATTGAAAGTTGCACCAACCACTTTTTGCATTTCAGTCATGCCCCAATCGCCTAAGTTACTGATATTTTGTTCACTGAGAATGATAAAACCAAATCGCTGTTCCAAATTATGAATCAACAATTCGACTGAAGCCCATACTTCATTCGAATGTTTGATCGCTGGCAAAATGCGAGAAGAAAGAATACTCAACAAGCCATTAATAGGCAAAAGTATAATGATAAAAGACATTATCATCAATAACGATGCCCCCAAAGCGGCTCGTCCTTTAAGTTTTTTTGTTAACTTAAACATCCATTTTCGGAATAAAACATACAAAGTGTAAGCACCCAAAAAAGCCGGGATGAAATTTTTTAATTGCCAAAAAATAAGGCTGCCGATTAGTACAATCAGCAAAATAAAAGCCGATTGTCGAATCGAAATAGATGAGATATTGGACTCTTTTTCATTCATAATTTCAAAAATAATAAAAAATGAGACCCCTCAGTAATTTGAGCCTTTTTTTATTTTTTTTACTTTCTAATGGCAAGCAAAGGAATATTAATATTGTATGTCATTTCAGCCGTTTTACTTTCAAAAAAGAAACGCTCAAACCAGCTCTCTTTATGTTTTGTAAACATGACGAACATTGAGGGTCTCTTATTTTTGATTGCTTGTTGTAAGTTTTCAACAAGAGATTGCTCTAAATGCAGTTTTGGCATATAAAAAGCCACTTTTTCTGATTCATATTTGGCTTTAATGGCTTCAAAGGACTCCTTATTGCCCGATTTATGCAATTGATAATAGTAATGATACACATCCACATTTGCATTCAAGGATGTGGCTAATAGAGTGATCTTTTTCAGTTCTGTGTTTATATTTTCAAAATCTGAAGTATAACCGACTTTAGTGATAGGCTTGATGCGATAATTATGAGGGACAATAATGACAGGAATGGGTGATGTATTGACCAAAGTAGAAGCATTTGTACCAATTATTTTTTTCAATATACCCGCACCTCTTGTGCACATACAAATGTAATCTGCATGTATCTCTTTAGCATATTTGACAATCATACTATCTACGCCCATGCCTATATCAACTATGTTTTTGTAAGCATTCGGCTGCATTTTTGTCTGTTTGAATATAGCTTTCATAAAACTATCTAATTCTTTATTAACCTTATTGACGGCATTTTCTGCAAATTTAATGGCATCTTCCTTGCGCCATGCTGTTGGTGTCAATAACTCTAAGGCATGGTAAAAAACCAATTTACAAGGTGTTTGTGAAGCCAATTGCAAAGCAAAGCGGATACCTGCTTTTGAATTTGTAGAGAAATCGGTTGTGACGAGTATGGTTGTCATATTGTTCATTTTTATGGTTAATATACCAGTTATTCAATAATTAACCAAAAGTAGTAAAATACTGAGGGGGGGATAATGACAAATATCAGTGTGTCGTATGATAACAGTCATGCCATTCTATAAATTAAGCC
>JANMJN010001338.1:0-2995 GCA_031371355.1 Saprospiraceae bacterium | reverse complement strand
TTTCCATGATTTCATTGCCCATTGTAGAGTCCAAATTCCCTGTCGGTTCGTCTGCCAAAATGATAGACGGATTGCCCACAATCGCCCGCGCAATCGCCACACGCTGCCGTTGACCGCCTGACAATTGCGTTGGATAATGCTTCATGCGGTTGCTCAAACCGACTTTACTAAGGGCTTCGGCTGCCAAACGCTCCCGTTCTGACGACGATACGGAGGGGCGATAAAGCAAGGGCAACGACACATTGTCCAATACCGTCAAGACATTTATAAGGTGATAGCTTTGAAAAATAAAGCCCAATTTTTGATTTCGAAACGCCGCTAATTTTTTATCAGCATAAGACGTAATGGATTGACTGTCAATCTCAATACTGCCTTTTGTCGGTTCATCGAGCAAACCAACAATGTTTAAAAGGGTGGACTTGCCACAGCCGGAAGGACCCATAATACTTAGAAATTCGCCGCGTTCAACAGACAGATTGATGTTGTTCAAAGCGAGCGTTTCGATGGTGTCTGTGCGATAGACTTTTTCGATGTTTTTTAATGTTATCATGTTAAAATTGTATGATTTTTATTGAAAAAGATTATTTTTGTTTAAAATTAAAAGCAATGAAACAAAGCGTTATTAATATTGACCCAGAAATTATGGGTGGTACTCCTGTTTTTAGAGGGACTCGTGTCCCTATTCAAGCACTTTTTGACCATTTACCAGAACCTGGTATTTCAGAATTCCTTTATGGCTTTCCATCTATTACAATGGAAATGGTAGAAGAAGTATTGGCTATTGCCGCCAAAAAAGTAGCATCAAAACCGAGAAAAACAACGCATTATGAAAATATTTCTTGATGAACAACTTCACTTTAATTTGAAGTTTGATTTATCCTCATTTAATGTATTTGAACCAAAAGATTTTGCTTGGGAAGGACTTCAAAATGGTGTACTAAGAGAAAAACTCAATAAAGGCAATTTTGATATTTTCATTACAGCCGATAAAAACATAGCCTTCCAACAGAATTTCCAGAAAATAAACTATTGTATTGTTTCAATTGATACACCTACAACGAAATGGGTACATCTATCTCTTTTCGTTCCTAAAATTCAAAAACTACTACAAAATCCGCCTGAACCGTTGCCAAAACTTATTGAAATTGCCATTGAAGGAATGAGTCCTATGAAAAAGAGAGAAGCATTAAAAGCTCTTTTGCCACCTGACCAAATCCTCTTTTTATAAAGTTATTTAATCTTTTCCCCTTTCTCAAAATCATACAAACTCAACCAGCGCAGCCTAAAAAACGCCGCCCAATAATCCCGCAACACCCCGATAAAATCCCTTTTCGCTTGGTCACGTTCTGCAAATGCAATACTCAAATCTGTAATACTTAGATTGCCCAACACATAGCGGTCTTTGGCAATGATATATTTTTCAGAAGCAATTGAATCGGCTTTTGCTGTCAAAACCAGTTGGTCTTTGAGCATATCAAACAAGGTGACTTGGGTGTAAATTTCCTGTTTTAAGTTCTGTTTGTCTTGTTCGATGGTGTATTGCACCAATTTTTGATTCGCTTGAGCTGTTTTCATCCGTGATTCTGAACGTCCCCAATCTAAAACAGGTATGCTAAATTCAACAGTAATCAATTGCTGGTTTTGTGGTTTTTGATACAAATCGCTGACTTTTTGACCACTGTTTGAAAAACCTAAATTGGCGGTCAGTGTCGCATTCAGGCCATTATCGCCTTTGGCTTTTGCCACATTTCTTTCGGCTTCGAGCAAGCGACGGGTGAAACCGATGGCATTTGCACGGTTCAAAAAGGCTTCCGAAGTGGCTTTTTCAGCTGAAATACTGAGGGGGGGCATTTCCGAAGGTGTCGTCAATCCAAACTTTTCAGCACCTTGCAATCCGATAAAGGCTTTCAGATTTAAGGCTGAAATTTCTAAATCCCGTTTGGCGGTTGCCATCGCTTTTTGTGCTTTAAGTTGTTCGAGTTGCAATTGCAAAATTTCGTTTCGGCTGTTTTTTCCGATGTCAAATTTTTCGTTCGCAATGCGTAAGATGTCTGTTGTGTTCTTCGAATTGGTTTCAGAAATGCCTAAATTGACTTGTGCAAGTAGCAAATCAAAGAAAAACTCATTCGCTCGCATGGCAATTTGTTCCAATGACTCGATGTATTCTTGTTGACTTTCCGAATATTTTAAAGGTTCAATTTGCTTTTCCCACTTAAAAGGATTGAATCGAAACAAGGGTTGACTGATGCCAACAGCAAATAATGTCCCATTAAAAAGCGTGTTTTTTCTATCAAAATCATCAAAACGTTGCAGTTGCGTTGCCGCATAAATCGTTCCGCCCGTTCGACTGATATTTTGTTCAAGCGACAAACCAACTGACGAATTATTGTTCCGCACAGGTTTGAACTGCACCGTTCCATCGGGTTGAACAACTTCACTAAAAGTCCGCACATAAGCAGGTAAACGACTTGTTAATAACAGTTGTGGCTTGTAATTTGATTGAAAATTGCGGTATTCCCAATATTTTGTCTCTTTCGTTGTGGCGGCTTGTCGGGCTGAAATGGATTGGTTTTTTGCCATGTCAATGACTTGGGGCAGAGTGAGTTGCAGCACGTCTTGACCCCTCAGTATCAGAGCATTTAGAATGAAAAATAAGAAAATAAAATGCTTCATAACAGCTATATTTCTTGTTTTTTAGAGAAAATCGTATATTTGAAGTCTATAGTCTATAAAAATATCTAATAAAAATGAATTTAGATTCTATTAGAATTACACCTATTACAAACGAAACAGAATTTGAAGCAGCAAACAAAATCATTGATGCTTTGATTGATTCAGACTTGATAGAAGACCCTATCGAGCGTAAACGAGCATCTGACATTTTGGAAGCTGTTGCCATTTTAGCACATGAATATGAAAAAAAGCATTACCCTATTCCAAAACCCAACCCTATTGAAGCTATTAAAGAAAGCATGGAACAACTGAACCTCTCTCA
>JANMJN010000874.1:0-8579 GCA_031371355.1 Saprospiraceae bacterium | reverse complement strand
TGACCGGCTTGTTCTATCCAGAGCGACGGTCTCGAGTTAGTGACTTTTTTGTCATTAGATTAGGTGTTTAATTCGTGTCACTTGACACACCGTTAAAACTCATAACTAATTGAAAATCATGCCATTATGTCAATCCTACTTTGAAAAAGTAGGGGCGACAGGATTCGAACCTGCGACCCCTTGGTCCCAAACCAAGTGCGCTACCAACTGCGCTACGCCCCTAAAAAAATAGTTATTCGTTATTTTGTTAGCCGATATTCGTTAATAGATATTTTAAGTAACGAATAACCACCAACGAATAACGAATAACGAATGCGGAGAGAGAGGGATTCGAACCCTCGGTACAGTTACCCGTACGTCAGTTTAGCAAACTGGTGGTTTAAGCCGCTCACCCATCCCTCCGTATGGTGGCTTAAAACAGCCCTTTCTTGTTAAGGCGGTGCAAATATAGATGCTTATTTGATATTGTCAAACTGTTTTTTCAAAAAGATTATTTTTCTTATTAACGATTGTGAAATTTTGCCGTTGATAAATGTTGGATATTTTCGAAACTTGAGCATCGGATTTTCGTATGATTTTGTAAATCAGGGAGTTACGAAAGTCGGAAGTGAGCCATTTGAGCACCTTGTTTTTTATATACATTTCAAAAATAAATCTCTGTTTTAGTAGAAGGCTCAATTGGACTCATGCCATTCAGTCAAATACATTTTTGCCCCCCTCAGTATATGTCATTATTAATCACTCAGAGATAGTTGCTATTAACGCATTTGAAATATACTTAATAGATAAGCGTTTGAGTTAATAAATTCTATAAAATTGAGCAACAAGGCTAAATATTAGAAACAGAAATGTGAAAATTCACGTAATGGTATTGTCAAAATGTTAAAAAAAATGTTAAAAAAAAAGTATAAGCTACTTTTGCGTTTCTACTTTTCTTTTTGCTCATAAAAACCACCTATTTTCAAAGGTCTAACGACTAAAACGGATATTGCTAAAGCATGATGAAACTTCATTTTCAAACAGTTCTCTTTTTATTTCTACTATTTACACCTTTTTTTATTAAAGCACAGACAAATCGAGATTCGATTAAAGGGGTTATTAACCGCTATGCTCAAGTAACAGCTTTTGATGCTTGTGACGCTCGATTGTCGGTTTCTGATACCACTGGGTTCAGCAAAGGCACGCGTTTTATTTTATGCCAAATGAACGGTGCTGTAATTAATGCTTCTAACAACAGCAGCTTTGGTAATATTGACGACCTACGAGATGTGGGTAAGTATGAGGTCAATATCGTAGATAGTGTCGCTGCCAATACGCTATTTTTGAGGTTATATCTCAAGAATGACTACAATACAGGGGCAGCTATTCAAATTGTCACATACCCATATTTTGCTGATGCCGTTGTTACAGACACCTTACGTGCCAAGCCATGGAATGGTCAATCGGGCGGTATTATCGCTTTTGAAGCAGCTAATTTGACCCTAAATGCACCTATTATTGCTTCTGAAACAGGTTTTAGAGGCGGTGCGGTGAAGGCTTATGCCAGTTGTGATGCGCTTGAATTTTATAATAATTACTATTATGATATCAACACGACCTCTAAACAAAATGGCGCGCCTAAAGGAGAAGGCATTGCGGCAATCATCGTTGGTAAAGAGTGTGGTCGAGGTCCTCAAGGCAATGGCGGCGGCGGCGGCAATAACCACAAATCAGGCGGCGGTGGCGGCGGACATCTTGCTGGCGGTGGCGGCGGCGGTAAACAAAGCCATGTGAATGTTATCCGTAATTGTATTGGTGATTATCCAGGCGGCGGTGGCAATCTTATTTCTTTGACAACAACTGACAGAATTTTTTTTGGCGGTGGCGGTGGTGCTGGGCACAATCGTGAAAACAGTGACAATCATGGTGGTAGAGGCGGCGGCATTGTCATTATCAAGACTAATACCTTTACTGCAAACGGCAAAACTATTGCTGCGAATGGCGAAAATGGACCTAATAATACTTCAGATGGCGGACCCGGAGGTGGCGCAGGCGGGACAGTTATGCTAATAGCCAATCAAACTGTTGGTACCGTCAATATAGAAGCGAATGGTGGTATAGGTGGCAATACCATCAGTATTCAAGAGTATGATTTCGGACCTGGCGGTGGCGGCGCAGGCGGGCGCATCATGTTGTCAACAACGACGGGTGTTATATCCTCCTTGATAGGAGGTGTATCAGGCAAAAATGCCATCAGTCGTCAATCGCAAGGCGCATCTAAAGGTAATGATGGACTTTTACAAAATTTAATCAATTTCAAATTACCTGTATCAACAGATACCGTCTCGCGTAAGCTCGAAATACTACAACAACCCATTGCCATTCAAATTTGCGAATATCAAACAACGACTTTTAAAGTCAAAGCAAGTGGAACCAATTTACGTTATGAATGGCAAATTAACAAAGGCAGCGGCTTTGTCGCGATTGTCCCCGATACGACTTTTATTGGCGTTGGTACAGCGACATTGATTATCAATAAGCCGCGCACGATATTGAATCCGTTTTTATTTCGCTGTGTCGTTTCGAGTGGTTGTACTCAGGCGAACTCGGTCAATTCACAAGCAGTGGGTATCAATATTTTGCCTGCACCTGTGTCATTATTTACACCTAATATTACATATAATACGGTTCAGTTCATCAATACTTCATCAAACGGCGCGTCTTTTATATGGACTTTTGGCGATGGTCGTACAAGTACAAACAGAGATACAACCATTACCTACGCATCACAAGGCGACTATGACGTGACATTGCGTACGATAAATAATTGTGACACAGCGATTTATACAGTCCGTATCAGACTCAATACGCCGCCAAAGGCGTCATTTGAGTCCACAACGACCAGCTATTGTACGCCGGCTAATGTTAAGTTTACGAATACAACTTCTAATAATACAGTGAGTTATAAATGGTCGTTTCCAGGTGGTAGCCCCGCAACATCGACTGAACTAAACCCCTCAGTATTGTACACGACGGCGGGTATTTATGATGTGGTGCTGATAGCGACAAATGCAAATGGGCGGGATACAATCACTAAAACAGGTTATATACGGGTCAATACAGCACCGACGGCAAGTTTCCGAAAAATTCAAAATGGCAATAATCCAACCGTTAATTTTGATAATTTGACCATAGGCGCAACCACTTTTCTTTGGAATTTTGGGGATGGCACAACTTCTATAGAAGCAAGTCCACAGCATACTTATGCGACAGGTGGGACGTTTATCGTCAAATTAACGGCGTCAAATAATTGTGGGACGACATCAAGCCAAGATACTATCATTCTATTGAATCGTCCATCTGCGACCATTTCAGCCAATCAGGTACAAGGCTGTACGCCTTTTGTTATTCAATTTACAGGTCAAAATGCGACAAATGTGGCGACTTGGGCATGGTCCTTTCCAGGTGGTACGCCTTCAACTTCCAATTTGCCCAATCCGCGTATAACGTATAATACAATAGGGATATACTCTGTTTCGCTTAAAGTGTCAAATTCAGCGGGTATTTACGAGACAACACAACCAGATTACATAAAGGTTCAGCTTTCGCCCAGCGCAGATTTTGAATTTGCTGTTACTGACACAATGGTCAAATTCACGAATAAATCGACGAATGCGAATTCTTATCAGTGGGATTTTGGCGATTTTACAAACTCTACAATGCCGGCGCCACCCAATAAAATATACGCTCGAAATGGCAACTACAATGTAACACTTCAAGCCTTAAACGCTTATTGTGGGGCAGCTATAACGCGTCAAGTCACTATTTTTGTCGTCGGTACAAAAGACTTAGGAGATAAAGATGGCATCTTAACGGCGTTTCCTAATCCGACTGAAGGGAAGCTGTATCTGAATTTTAAAGAAGAATTAAAGTCTGATTATCAATTAGTTGTCTCGAATACAAATGGACAGGTATTAAAAAAGATTACACTGACGAGAGAAACGATTCAGACATTAGATTTGCAGGATTTCGCAAGCGGTGTTTATTTTTTACAATTTTCAAATGATACACAACGGTTTGTGAAGCGGGTGGTAAAAATGTGAAAAACAGTCATTTCAATCTTTTTTACTGAGGGGGTTTTTGAGCATGAGAAACGGCTTGTTGCGACTGTAACAAGCCGTTTCTCATGCTCAAATGTTCTAACAATTGATTTTTTTTATTGATAATTAAAAATAAAATGTTTTTATTGTTGAAAATAAATAGCAATTTTGTTTTGAATTTAAATAATCAAACTTTACTTTTGTTTCATCATACAACAAATGGATAATGTTAGAAAAAGTGATTTACACCATTGGACATTCGACGCATCCGATAGGGTATTTCGCAGAATTACTTGAAACGCATGGTATCAATTGCGTCGTTGATGTCCGCAGTGTAGCAGCAAGCCGTTACAATCCACAGTTCAATAAAGAACCGTTGATGAATTACCTTCGCAATCGTCAAGTGATGTATATGCATTTCGAACGCGAATTTGGGGCAAGGCAAAACGACCCCTCAGTATTTGATGGCAATAACCGAGTTGATTTTGAAAAATTTCGTCAAACTCCTGCTTTTACTGAGGGGGTCAAACGATTGGAAAAAGGCATCAAAAATGGCTATCGTATAGCTTTGATGTGTTCAGAAGCCGAACCTATGGATTGTCACCGATTTTCGATGATTTCTGTAGGCTTGATAGATAAAGGTTTTACTGTAAAGCACATTTTGAAAGATAAATCATTAAAGGAAAATGCCGAATTAGAAGCCGAATTATTGAAGAAATACGCCAAAAAACTACCGCAACCAACGATTTTTGAACCAGATGTCACAACCGAAATGCAACTGAAAACAGCACACCGATTCCGAAATCAACGCATTGGTTGGACGCCAACCGATGACAACGAACAAGATGAACGACTATGATAAAATTGTACACCATAGGTTTTACGGGTAAATCCGCCGAAAAATTCTTTACGCTTTTACAAAAAAATGCTGTTGAACGCATTGTGGATACACGTATCAACAACACCTCGCAACTTTCAGGGTTTGCAAAAGCGGATGATTTGGCATTTTTTGCTAGAACTGTGGGACATATGGATTACAAACACCAACTGGATTTTGCACCGACCAAAGACCTACTTGCCGCCTACCGAAGTGGAAAAATTTCATGGCTTGATTACGAAATGGAATACCTAAACTTGCTGGATGTTCGTAAAATTGCTAACAAAGTGAATGTTGCAGAATTGCACCAAAATTGCCTTCTTTGTAGCGAACATACGCCCGAACAATGCCACCGCCGCTTGCTTGCCGAATATTTCCAACACCGTTACAACGACATTGAGATTATTCATTTGACATGATTTCGCTCTAAAATTCAACGATGTAATAGCCAAATACAATGAGAAAGTTATTTGTCTGCCTTGCAAACAGCCGTAAGTACAGCGGTCGCTGTATTGCAGGTGTGGAACTTTACTATGGTGCAGATGGTCGCCTACGGATGGTCGAAAATGCACAGCATCAACCACAATGGATGCGTCCAATTTCACAAAGCGATTTTGGGGAATTAGCGGCGCATTGGGTGCGCCACATACGCCTTGGCGACCTCGTCGAAGTCGAAATTACTGAGGGGGGCTGCCACAGCAATAGTTATCAATCGGAAAATGTTTATTTTGAAAAAGACTCGCTTAGAGTTGTCGAAAAACTGCCTTTGACGCATGATCGCCTTGAAAAGCTATGTGTACGTCAATCAACACCGCTTTTTGGTTCACGTGGATTAGCGATTCCGATTGAACGTATTGCCGGTTTGTATTCATCATTGACGTTTGTAAAAGTGCAAAATCCAATAATTCGTTGGCGTGATGAAGTGGGTAAGCGTCCGCAAGAGCGTTTGAATTTCACGTATAATGACTGTGAATACGATTTAGCATTGACGGATATTGAGTTTGTAGAAAAATACATGGCAGACAATGATATTCTGCAAAAAGCCAATCAAGTCTATCTCACAGTTTCGTTGAGTATGCCTTATGACAGTAAGTTGTACAAATTGGCTGCGGGTGTTTTTATGATTTAACCCCCCTCAGTATTGTTTGATTCTATATTATTGTTGATTAATTATTTTGTAATTATATGATTTTCAAGTATTTATCAAGAATAACTGGTTATATGAAAATTTAACCATCAAAAAAACAGCACAATATGAGAAATACGTTTTTCAAACTATGGGTTCATGGTATCATCAAAATTGAGCCTGAACATGCCCTCATTTATCCAGAATTAGAACCTATTTTTTACCTCGAAATCGAAAAACGATTTATTGAGCAAGGCTGTGAAATATCGGCAATTGGGGGGCGCGAAGACCACATTCACTTTCTTTTTGCCCAAAACCCCTTACTGTCATTACATGAAACAATGCGGTTCATTCAAGGTATTTCAGAACGGTGGTATCAGTTGCGAGACTTCAAATCAGGGTATTATAGATTTAAATGGGAAGAAGGTTATTGTGCTTATTCAGTCAGCGAGTCTAATTTGCAAAAAGTGAGATTATTCATTGAAAATCAAGCAGAAATACATCAAAAAATGTTCTTAAAAGAAGAAATTCAATACCTCAATCATTTACATAATGTGGATTTGCGGGACGAAGAAATTGAAGTAGAAATACTACAATGGGCGAAAACTTGGGGTGCCCGTTTTGCATTCAATCAAATTGGTCGGGAGTGGATTCGATAAATTTTGGAAGCTAAAACGGACGGGTTGCCTTGACAAAAGTGCTTTTATAATACTTAGTAAAAAGATTATCCTCTCGAACACCCTGGGTAGCAGAGTGAATAAAGAGAATGGTATCTGGATTTTTCCTTTCAGTTACAATGCCGACATGATTGATACGAGTACCGTTATCTGTTACAAAAAAGACTAAATCGCCTACTTTGACATCACGGACATTGATTTCACGACCAACCGTTGCCATTTCTGCTGATACACGAGGTAATTTTAAAGATACGGATTGGAAAGCAATAGTCACTAAGCCCGAACAATCCAAGCCGTTCTCAGTAACGCCACCGTATTTGTAGGGCGTACCCACATAGGAACGTGCTGTTTTGACGACGGTTGAAATGGTTCTGTTATTATATTTAGTATTCTCACTGACTTTGGTCGTGCCTTTAGTTGTTGTGTTGTCTTTGTTTTTGTTGAAAATACCGCAACTTGCCATCCAAAATAAAAGACAAAAAATGAGAAAACGAGGACGTTTTTGCATCGGTTTTATTACATAACGTCCTAAATATTTTAAAAGTATCTCACACATTATTCCCGTTTTTTAAAAAAGGCTAACAAATTGACAATCAACTTATTAGCCTTTTGGGTTTTAAACTCAAGATGACAGAGCAATTGTCCATCATCTTGATATTCAATCAAAAATACTGAGGGGGGATTTTAGATTTCCTCGTCGTCAGCCCCTGCCATAGTTGCCGTTTTATTCATCAAATAGGCTTTCAAAAAACCAGTGATATCACCGTCCATGACGGCATCGGTCTGATTGGTTTGGTAGCCTGTGCGGTGGTCTTTGACGCGGCGGTCGTCCATAACGTAGCTACGGATTTGGCTACCCCATTCATTTTTCATCTTTTGAGCCTCGACTTTATCGCGTTCTTCGAGTTGACGTTGTAGTTCAGCTTCATACAATCGAGATTTCAACATTTTTAAAGCTGTTTCGCGATTCTGAATTTGAGAACGCTCTTGTTGACACTCAACGACAATGCCCGATGGCAAATGTCGCACACGCACAGCCGAATCGGTTGTGTTGACGTGCTGACCACCCGCACCGCTTGAACGGAACACATCCCAACTCAAATCAGCGGGATTAATATTGATTTCAATCGTATCATCAACAACAGGATGCACAAAAACCGAAGAAAAAGACGTCATGCGTTTGCCTTGTGCATTGAAAGGACTTACACGGACGAGCCGATGCACGCCATTTTCACCTTTCAAAAGCCCGTAAGCATTGTCGCCCGAAATTTCCATTTCAACCGATTTCATGCCAGCCGCATCGCCATCGACACTGTTGAGTATTGACCATTTAAAGCCGTTGCGGTCTGCCCACATTTTATACATCCGAAACAGCATGGCTGTCCAGTCACACGCCTCCGTGCCACCAGCTCCAGCATTGATTTCGAGGATACAATCGAGGGCATCTTCAGGTTTGTCGAGAGTACGTTTGAACTCAATGGCTTCAATGGCTTCCACAGCCTCGTCGTGGGCATGATCCGATTCCTCTTCTGTGGCATCGCCTTCTTTGTAGAGTTCAAACATCAATTCGGCTTCATCAATCTTGTTTTGCAAGTCGTTGTAGTCCGAAACTTGTTTTTCGAGCTTTCGCAACGTTTTCATCGTGCTTTGAGCTCTGTCAGCGTCGTTCCAAAATTCTGGATTGCCCGCTTTAATTTTTAGGTCTTCTATTTCTCTTTCAGCGTTAGCGACGTCAAAGATACCTCCTCATTACGCCGAGACGTTCCCGCAGAACGCCTAATTGTTCAACTGTCATAGTGAAAGTTGTTTAGAATGTGAAA
>JANMJN010000849.1:0-4168 GCA_031371355.1 Saprospiraceae bacterium | reverse complement strand
TTCTAAACGCTGCATAATATCTAACTCGTAATCGAGGTATTCCTTCCAACGTGCCATGACCTTTTCGCTATTCCCACTGAATTTCTTTGCCAAATCAATAAACAAACGATAGTGACCCGCTTCGGCGACCATAAATTTATAATAAAATTGTCGCAAGCTTAAGTCATTGATATATAGCGATAAAAGCCGAAATCTTTCACAACTACGCGCTTCGATGAGGGCAAAAACCAATAGTTTTTCAACCAAACGTTCTGTTCTGTCGCCCGATTTAATTTCAAATTTCTTTAATTCATTCACGTATTCGTCCTTGCGTTGCCGTCCGAGGGTCAACCCCCGTTTATCCAATTCGGCAAGTACGGCACGGAAATGCCCCCACTCTTCTGTAACAATTGGTGCCAATTCACGCACCATTTCGATATATTCTGGGTAGCCTTTAATGAGAGAAATACATGCGGTTGCAGCTTTTTGCTCGCAATAAGCATGGTCTGTCAAAATATTTTCAAGGCTAATTTCAGCCAAATTTACCCAACGCGGGTCTGTTGGTAGTTGTAAACCAAGCACATGCTTATGTTCTTCACTTACGAATTGCATTTTTTCCATATATCTTATTGTTGGATGGCTGTATTGTTGGATGGCTGTAATAACGATACAACAATACAGCCATTCAACAATACATTTTATTTTTTATTTTTTAAATAGCTTATAAACGCTTTACGAATATCAGACCGCAAGTCTGATGATTCTGTCGGTATATCAACATTTGAAATAGCCGAGTTTTTTGCATTAAAGAAATCAAAATTTGTCTCTTTTCCACTGAAAAGAAAATCATTGGACGCACAATGATACGTTTTGCTTTCAACTAAAGCAGAACCATTAATTAAAAACACTTGAGTCGCATCATTGAAGCCTATTTTATCCCATTGTAAATAGCCCCCTTTCCCTTTCGAAGCGATACCAGCCAAAAGCACTTTTTTGAGTTCCGAGCCTTTTATGTCAAATTCGACCACTTTGCCGCCAAAAGGCATGATGCGCACAATATCTGCTTGGGTAAGATTACCCTTGACTTGGTCGTCAATACGTATCGAACCAGAGTTAAAAAAGGAACAATCAACCTTTTTTTTAGCCACATCAGATATGGATTTTGCGACAGCCGTACCCAAATTCGTTTGTCCATATCGAATTGTTACTTCGCGCCCATCAAGAGCTTCGGTCACATTAGCGATAACTTCATTGGGATTGAAGCCTTGAGCGACAAAAGAAGTGTTCATAATGTCTTCCCATTTCTTAACAACGGCAGCGACGGAGGGTTCGTCAGCTATTTTATCGTCTATCTTAACCAATTCAGATTTAATACTTAACTGCTTGGTTTTCAAATCATAAGAACACCGATGCACATAAACAGTCTTGGCATTAGCATCTGCTTTTGCGACGATTGTTTTACCCACAACATAACGCATATTTGTATGTTCATGTCCGCCCATTATGAGGGCAATTGAAGGGTTTTTTTGAGCTATTTCTTTATCTGTTTCGACTGCCAGATGCGTAATTCCAGCGATGACATCTGCCTCTTTTGACAAGACATCATCAATGATATTTTTTGACCTATCAAATACATCGCTGTAATAAACATAGTCTTTTTTGTTTGCATCAAGGACAACACTCCAGATACCAACCTTTACCGATTCGCCTGATGTACCATCTTTAATATTCAAAATTTTATATTCATCAAAAAAATCATCACTGCCTGTTCTATGAAACGGCGCGATGTTGTCGCCTTCTTTATGGAAAGCATTGGACGAAATCCATTCAAATTTTGATTCATCCATACGAGCTTGAAGGTCAACATAATCGAGATCAAATTCATGATTTCCGAAACATACCAAGTTAAGACCCAGTGCATTCAAAACTTCCACCATTTGCCTTCCTTTGATGCCTTTTCCTTCATATTTTAAAGTACCAATTACTGAGGGGGATAAAAAATCACCGCTTAGAACCGTATATGTATTAGGGTTTTCATTCAATAGTTTCTGGCGAATTGTTGCTACACGTGCCACACCTCCCGCCTTACCATTTTCGGTCGCTGAGATTTCATAAACATCGTTGAGTTGCAAAAATATCCACTCGACTTTTCCATCGGCTTTGCCGTATTGAGTCTTTGTTAATTTTGTCGTTCCACAAGCCGACACTATCAAAAGCGCAGCAGATAATAGTAAGAAATGGCGTAAAGTTCTCATTTTCAATTTTTTTTATTTATGAAAAATAGATCGAATCTTCGCAAATGTAGGAAAGATGCTGTTAAAAACAAAAGGAGAAATCTATTACGACCTCTCCTTTTTTCATTTTAGCAATTTTAATCTTTCCGTTACGACTTCTTCTTTACAGTGGTTTTCTTAGCAGCAGAAATAGGCTCCATTTCCGTTCCACATTTAGGGCATTTTCCGCCCGTGTCGCACAGTGCATCACCTTTAGGACATTTGTACATCATTTTTGTCAAAGGAGCGGCTTTCATTTTTGTTGCCTTTGAAGCAGTCGCCGTTTTGACGCTTTTTACAGCTGTTGAAGATGTTTTAGCCGCATCAGGTGCCGTTTGTGCAGCTGTTTTTGCAGTCACAGGTGCTTCCTTGACCGCTGTTTTCGTAGCGTCAGCAGCTTTTTTTACTTCAGTTTTTGCCGTTGAAGTAGCAGCTTTTGCTGCGGTTTTTGTAGCATCAGTTGCTTTTTTTGCATCTGCTTTAACTGCAGCTGGTGATGCCTTAACAGCCGTTTTCGCCTCTCCTTTTGATGGAATAGCAGTAGGCGTTTGAGCAAAAGCTGTAGAGATACCGAAGGCACTCAAAACCAATACAATAAATACGTTTTTCATTTTTAAAATGAATTTAATGGTTTATGAAAATTTAAAAAAATATTCAATTTAATGGCGCAAATATACATAATTTTATAGCAACAATAATCTTTATTATTAAATAATATACCATTACTAAATATCTTTATAAAACCAAAAAATTGATTATCATTAACTTATAAATTTTTAAAATAAATATAAATAAAATAGTAATTTTAATTATTATCAAAACAAATATCACAAAAATCGTTCTTATGAAAAACTTACTAAACCAATTTTTTAGTTCAATGCAATCAGTTTTTCCAAAGCTTTTAGGGCTTTTCCCGAAACCAAAGCCGCCTCTGCCTCTGCAATACAATCAATCAATGAAGTTTGCGGTTTGATACAATGAATCGCAATACCTGTATTGACCGTTACCGCATCTACTTGTGCAGCCGTTCCAGTACCCCTCAGTATAGACATGAAAATAATGCCCGCTTCCTCAACAGTATCACCACCAAAAAGAGACTCTTTTGTAAGTTGCTGTTTTCCAATACTTTGTGGTGACAACGTGACTTCTTTGCTGTTCATTTTTAATTTGAAATCGCCTGTCAAACTCACCTCATCGTAGCCATCAAGGGCATGGACAATCGCAAATTGTTTGTTTGGTATTTGCTGAAAAATATACTGATACAAACGCGCCAACTCCAAACTAAAAACACCCGACAACTGATATTTCGGTTGCGCAGGATTAACCAATGGACCCAGCATATTAAAAAACGTCTTGACACTCAATTGTTTACGAATCGGGCCCACTGTTTTCAAAGCAGGATGAAAAAACGGTGCATGAAAATAACAGATATTGGCTTTGTCCAATTGCCGCTTCAATTTATCGGTATCGTTTGTAAATTGATAACCCAAATATTGCAAAACATCAGAAGAACCACTGTTTGAAGACACGCCGACGTTGCCATGTTTTGCCACTTTGTAACCCGCACCCGCCAAAACAAAAGCGGATAAAGTAGATATATTGAACGTATTTTTACCATCACCACCTGTACCGCATACGTCAATCGCTTCCACACCTTCTAAATCAACAGGCACACACAACTCCAATAAAGCTTCGCGAAAACCTTGCAATTCAGCCACAGCAATCGGACGCATCAAATAAACGGTGATAAACGAAGCAATTTGCGCCCACCGTGTTTTTGGAAGATGGTGCCATCCCAACTTTCACAAATAGAGTGAACGCATGGCGGAAAAAATTCCGCCGAGCATGGGCGTGCGCGCAGCATCGGTAGCCGGGACTTTCCAGTCCCGGCATTCGTCCGCTGGAAGATCACCGGG
>JANMJN010000834.1:0-1535 GCA_031371355.1 Saprospiraceae bacterium | reverse complement strand
TTTGATTCAATAATTCAGGTTGATCCCACATGGCAAAATGCCCCGCATTGGGCAGCATCACCACTTCCGCTTTCGGTATTTCTTTTACACCTGTTTGAGCAACCCCCTCAGTAGTCAACGTCGGATTCAAGAACCGATTCGGAATTAAAACATCATTTGCGCCATAAAAAACAAGCGTGGGCTGTTGTATGTTTTTTAATTTTGAAAACACAGGTTCGTCGAGCATTTGAGAGACATTGCGGGAAACAATGCCGCAATAAGTCCCAAATTCAGGGCTTTTTTTCATCAAAAAACGGTCGTTTATCATAAATTGAGCATCATCGGGCGTGCCTTTAAAAAAGTTTACTGCAAAATTTTGTTTGGTGCGTTCATCGGGTGTGTTTTGAATCGCCGAGGGCGTTGTCAAGCTTTTGAGCAACTGCTTTTGCGTATCATTAAAAGTTTCAAAGCCTGCGGGATCAACTAAAACGAGTCGTTCAATCAGATTAGGATACAATAATGCCGTTGTCATCGCAATTTGACCGCCCATCGAATGTCCTACTAAAATGACCTTTTTGAGTTTTAATCGCGCACAAAACTGTTCGATGATCTGGGCATAAAAAGACATGCCGCTTTCATAATCAGCTTTGCTTGACTTGCCATAACCAGGTAAATCTATTCTAAAACAATGCTTTGTTTTACTCAAGGCATCAAAATTTTTATCCCAACCGCGCATATAGCTGCCCAAACCGTGAATAAACAACAGAGGTGTTGTACACGAATTTCCTGCTTCTTGATAAGCAACTTCAATCCCATTATCCAACTTTACGGTTTTAATCGGAAACGGATAAGTTAACAAGGCAGCGATGCTGTTAGCGGCAAATGTAGGTGCATCATTCATGTGTTTGACCGTTGTTTTACATGACAAAAAAGAAAGGATTAAGATAAAAATGCAAGGTTTCATGTGCTTTCTTTTAACTGTTTTTTATTGATTTTACCTGTATCGCTTTTGGGTAAAGCGGCTAAAAACGTGATGTATTTAGGTATTTTAAATTTCGCTAATTGTTCTTGTAAAAAGCCTATAATGTCCTCTGCACTAGCGGGCGTATTTTGTTTTGTTACAATAAATGCTTTACCCACTTCGCCCCATTTTTCATCGGCTACGCCTATAACAGCGGCTTCTGATACTGCGGGGTGTGTTAAAATGATTCTTTCAATTTCGGCGGGATAGATGTTTTCGCCGCCACTGATATACATATTTTTTATTCTGTCAACCACATACAAATAGCCTTCTTCATCCTGTCTTACTCGGTCGCCTGTGTAAAACCAGCCATTTTTGAGGCTGTTTTGCGTCGCTTCTTCATTGCGCCAATATCCAGGCGTGACCATGGGACCCCTCAGTAATAATTCACCATTTTGGCTTTTTTGACCATTTTCATCAACGATTTTCGTCTCAACATAAAAATTGGGGCGACCAATTGAGCCTTTTTTACGCACCGCATCGTCTTGATGCAGTGAAGTCAAATTAGGTCCCACCTCCGTCATGCCATAGCCTT
>JANMJN010000833.1:0-2308 GCA_031371355.1 Saprospiraceae bacterium | reverse complement strand
AAGGCTATGTTCGAAACAAAAAACAAGGCAGTCAAAAAATGGAAAAAAGAAAATACAACGGTTTCTTTAATGGCTCAAAAATTAGCTTTTAAATCAAAAATGGCAGCATAAAGATTCCTTGTTTTTGAACACCCTATCCTGAAAGGAACTCAATTCGTGTAATTCGTGAAATCCGTGTCAACCTATTTCTCTATGTCGCGTTTTTCTTTTTACACAAAAAACCAAACAAATTGCTCATTTTTTAGTAAAACCAAACCAAAACGATAATTTTGCCCCCCATTCAATTATCAAACGTAGAAAAAATAAGTCTTACCCGATGAAAGTTTTAAAATTTGGCGGTTCGTCCGTCGCTAAGCCCGAAAGAATTCGGGGTATTGTGGCTATTTTACTGAAATATCAGGCTCGCGGAGACCGTTTTACGGTCGTTTTTTCCGCTTTTGGCGGTGTCACCGATGGGCTTATTGATATGGCAACCAAAGCCGAACAGGGCGATGCTGATTATTTGACTGCCTTTGAACAAGTGAAAATGCGGCATATTGATGCTGCAAAAGAACTGTTGACTTCGGCTCGTTTCGCACAGGTTTTGCCTTTGATTGAAAAAAATACCGACGATTTGCTCGATGTACTGAGGGGTATCTTTTTGATTCGGGAGGTGTCGCCGCGTACTTTGGATTATGTCGTAAGCTTTGGGGAACGCTTGTCGAATCTCATTGTGGCGCACACATTAGACGAATCCGGCATTCCTGCCGAGTTCCTTGATGCCCGTAAAATCATCAAAACAGATAAAAATTTCGGCGCAGCAAAAGTGGATTTTGAAGAAACCGACCGTCGTGTCGCTGATTATTACGCTGCCCACAACGACAAAGTACAAATCGTCACGGGCTTTATTGGTTCTGCTAAAGGCAGTGCGCATGGGGCTGAATTTGGTTTAACAACAACTCTGGGTCGTGGTGGCTCGGATTATACGGCGGCGATTATTGCAGCGGGTTTAGATGCGCAAGTCATTGAAATTTGGACAGACGTAGATGGTGTGTTGACAGCCGACCCGCGTAAGGTCAAAAAGGCATTTACCATTCCAACAATGACGTATGCCGAAGCGATGGAAATGTCGCATTTTGGTGCAAAAGTCATTTATCCACCCACATTGCAACCCGCTTTTAGGAAACAAATTCCTTTGTATATCAAAAATACTTTTAATCCCGATTTCATTGGTACGTTGGTTTCCAATAAACGTGATGCCTCTGCACATGCGGTGCAAGGTATCAGTTCCATTTCCAATGTCTCTTTATTGACTTTGAGTGGATCGGGTTTATTTGGTGTGCCAGGTGTAGCTGGGCGTTTGTTTGCAGGATTGGCTACTGCCAAAGTCAATGTTATTTTGATAACACAAGGCTCTTCGGAATCGTCTATTTCCTTTGCGGTCAATCCGAGTGACTCTTCAAAAGCGAAACGTGCTGTTGAAAAAGCCTTTGAATATGAGTTCAAAAATGGCACGGTGAACCCCCTCAGTATCGAACCTGATTTGGCAGTTGTAGCGATTGTCGGTGAGGGTATGCGCTACCGTCCGGGCATTGCGGGTTTGATGTTCCATTCTTTGGGCAAAAACGGTGTGAACTGTGTGGCTATCGCCCAAGGGTCTTCTGAACTCAATATTTCGGTCGTTGTGCCGCGTCATGATGAAGCAAAAGCCTTGAATGCCTTACATGAAGGTTTCTTTTTGTCAGATGCTCAAACGTTGAATTTATTCATCATAGGTACGGGTTTGATTGGCAAAACTTTGATTCGTCAAATTGTGGACAATACGGAGTTTTTGAAAAAAAATCGTTTCATCGAAATCAAAATCGTTGGTTTGTCCAATAGCCGCAAAATGCTTTTTGATGAAAATGGCATTGACCAACAAGCGTTTATGTCTTTATTAGATGAAAAAGGTGAACCAGCATCCCCCTCAGTATTTGTCGAAAAAATGAAGGCGTTGAATTTGCCAAACACCATTTTTGTAGATTGTACAGCCAATAAAGATGTGGCGGGTTTGTACCACGATATTCTCGATAGTTCGATTTCAATATCAACGGCGAATAAAATTGCTAATTCATCTTCGTATCAAAACTATGTCAATCTGAAAGAGACAGCTATCAAACGCAGCATTCGTTATGGTTACGAAACGAATGTTGGCGCAGGTTTGCCAGTCATTTCCACTTTAAGCGATTTGATTATTTCAGGTGATAGAATTTTAAAAATTGAAGGTGTTTTGTCTGGTTCATTGTCTTTTATCTTTAATAATTTCAAAAAAGGTGTCAAATTCTCTGAT
>JANMJN010000831.1:0-1803 GCA_031371355.1 Saprospiraceae bacterium | reverse complement strand
AAGGCTATGTTCGAAACAAAAAACAAGGCAGTCAAAAAATGGAAAAAAGAAAATACAACGGTTTCTTTAATGGCTCAAAAATTAGCTTTTAAATCAAAAATGGCAGCATAAAGATTCCTTGTTTTTGAACACCCTATCCTGTAAGGAACTAAAGAAAATCAGCGCAAATCAGTCGAATCAGTGTCATCTGTGGTCAAAAAAAATCACACAAATCAAAACAATGAATCAATTTGAGCAGCACATAGAAGTCCTAAAAGCAAAGCGACAAAAAGCCACCATTCAAGTACAAACACTGGGCAATTTCCAGATTTGGCTGGACGGCGTTCCTGTGCCGCAAAAGGAGTGGGGGCGCGACAAAACCGTTCAATTGTTTCAGTTTTTTGTCACAGCACGACATCGAAAGGCTTTGCACAAGGAGCAAATCATGGACAGGCTTTGGAATGAAGACGGCGACAGTGGCGACTCGTTGTTCAAAGTCGCTTTACATGGCATCAACAAAATATTAGAACCCAACAAAAAAAGCCATGCCGATGCACACTATATAATGCGTCAAGGCGTGACTTACCAAATGAGTTTTGAAGACGTTTGGGTAGATGCGGATGCTTTAGAATCCTTTATCGCCTTAGGCAATCAAACGCTGAATGAACACCCCAACATCGCTCAAATGGCGTATCGAGAAGCCATTGACCTCTATCAAGGCATGTATTTACCGAATCGGCTCTATGAAGACTGGTCGTCTGACGAACGTGAACGTTTACAAGTACTCGCTTTGGGTGCGATTATTACACTTGCCGAATTGCTGTTGCCAGAAAACCCCATGGAAAGCATCCGCCTCGCCCAAAAAGCCCTATTGATTGATGCCGCTTGGGAAGACGCTTACCGCATACAGATGGAAGCCTATTTCCTAAAAGGTAACCGACCGATGGCGATTAAAACCTATCAACAATGCGCCAAAGTGCTCGAAGAAGAATTTGATATTGAGCCTTTGCCAGGGACGAAGCGGTTGTTGAAGCGGATTCGGAGTGAGTGATAACAAACAAGTTATATAATTGAGCAAATCCTTCAATCTCTTTATATATTTGTCTTTCTAAAATTCAAATATGGAGACCCAAGCATTTTTTGAAAATATCCAAGAACACATTCAAGCCCGTTTGTTAGCTGCCGAATCAGATTCAAAACATCACAGATTGGCAATTTTATTTTGATAACCAAAAAGCGGGGCTTGAAGCGCGGCTTGATAAATTGAAGGTGGAATGGAAAAGGATCAACGAGTGATTCTAATGGACTAAACCTGCATGTAGCATTCAGTATCTTTCTCTGATTCAATATTTATAAATTTCAAAAAGAAGGGTTTGGTTTTAAAGATTTCTACTTTTGCAGAAATAAAATTTAATTATTGATAAATAAATCTTTTAAATTTACAAAACTGTTTAAAGCACTGATAAACAGCAGAAGCATTCGGAGTAATGCTTTTTAGATAAATAGGTGCGCCATTTACAAAAACACCCTTATGATTCTGGTTTAAATTTTTTAGAAAGGAGTAAAAAAATCAACCCATAATGGTAAAAGCAATAAATTATCAAAATAAATAAAAATATCCATTTCATGAAAAAAGTACTGATTCTATTTTTTGTTTTGCTTAACTTATATTCTGAAGCTCAATCATTTAATTTTGATAATTTCAAGCAAATTCATTTTTATAGTTTTGATGAAGCTAATACTAGTTTAATTAATGAAAATTTTGTACTATCTTCAAGTAGTGCATCTGGCGATAAATCGTCATACTTGATGGTATGGAAATTG
>JANMJN010000828.1:0-2697 GCA_031371355.1 Saprospiraceae bacterium | reverse complement strand
TTGCGTTATAAAGCCGCTTTGCACCCATTAGGTTTTGAATTATTGCCTGAAAAATTCTCTATTCCGCAATTGCAAAAGCTGTATGAAGCGATTTATGATATGAAATTAGACAGGCGGAATTTTAGTAGAAAGATTTTGTCCACCAAATTATTGATTGATACAGGTGAAAAAAATGAGCAATCGGTTACTAAAAAAGCGATGCTGTATAGATTAGATGAGGAGAGATATGCAGATAAATTTCACTCTTTTTGGCATTTTATGCCCGATCCGGTGATGTGAATTTTAACACATAGTCATATAGAACACATAGCTTTTTTTGTTTCTTCATAAAAAAACTATGTGTTCTATATGACTATATGTTTCAAAAAAAAACAATATGCTTAATACATATTTTGTCACTTTTCCAATTTTAACAACAGACCGTTTAGTGCTGCGACAAATCACTTTTGACGATGCAGAAGCGATGTTCGACATGCGTTCTGACCCGGAAATGATGGCGTATATTCCCAGACCTTTAGCCAAAACGATGGAGGATGCCACGGCATTGATTCAATCTATGTTGGATGGAACGGAGAAAGGCGAAAGTTTACTTTGGGCAATATCATACAAAAACGATACAAAACTGTTGGGTACAATAGGGTATTGGCGTTTGAAACCAGAGCATTATCGGGCAGAAGTGGGCTATCTGTTGCATCGTGATTTTTGGCAACAAGGCATTATGCATGAGGCGTTACAAGCTGTTTTAGCATTTGGATTCAAAGACATGAATTGTCATTCAATCGAAGCCATTATTGACCCTGAAAATGTGGCTTCGGCTCGGTTGCTTGAGAAATGCGGATTTGTGAAAGAAGCGCATTTTAAAGAAAATTGCTTTTTTGAAGGAAAGTTTTTGGATTCATTGGTTTATTCAAGGCTGAAACATGAGATATACTGAGGGGGGCACCGTTATTTTCAAAACTAAAATTGTGTCATAAAAACACTAAAAAATTCATCATTTATCATTCATATTTCATCATTAAAATCAATGTTAGATTTAAAGAAACTCGAAGTTTGGTTCGTCACAGGCAGCCAACATTTATATGGCGAAGAAACGCTGAAAACCGTAGGAGAACATTCAAAAACCATAGCGAAAGCATTGAATGTGTCGGAAAAAATCCCTGTGCAAGTCACTTTTAAACCGATTGTGACCACGCCCGATGAGATTTATAAAATTTGCCAAGCGGCTAATACCGACGCCAATTGTATCGGCATTGTCGCTTGGATGCACACGTTTTCACCTGCAAAAATGTGGATTCGGGGGCTTCAAGCCTTGCAAAAACCGATGTGTCATTTGCATACGCAATTCAACCGCGATATTCCATGGGGTGATATGGATATGGATTTTATGAATCTCAATCAATCGGCACACGGCGACCGTGAGTTTGGTTTTATGATGACCCGTTTGAGGTTGAACCGAAAAGTCGTTGTCGGTCATTGGGCAGACCCCTCAGTACACGAGCGTCTGAACGTGTGGATGCGGGCGGCGGCAGCGCGTTTTGACTGGCAGGCGGTAAATTCTGTCGTTTTGGCGACAATATGCGTCAAGTGGCTGTGACGGAAGGTGATAAAGTGGAGGCTGAAATGACATTTGGCTACTCCGTTAATGGCTTTGGCGTAGGCGATTTGGTCAAAGTTGTGGACGCTGTGAGTGATGCAGAAGTAGATAAACTCGTAGCTGAATACGACGAAAGCTACGTTTTGGCGGCTTCGTTGCGTAAAGGTGGCGCACAACACAGTTCGTTGCGCGATGCTGCAAAAATCGAATTGGGTATGCGCTTTTTCTTGGAAGAAGGTAATTTTAAAGGTTTTACTGACACGTTTGAAGACTTACATGGTTTGGTTCAACTCCCGGGCATTGCCTCGCAGCGCCTTATGGCTTCGGGCTATGGTTTTGGTGGTGAAGGTGATTGGAAAACGGCGACAATTGTCCGCGCTGCGAAAGTTATGGCAAGCGGTATGGTGGGCGGCAATTCTTTTATGGAAGACTATACCTACCATTTTGACCCTGAAAACAACCTCGTTTTGGGCGCACATATGCTTGAAATTTGTCCTTCTATTGCCAAAGGCAAACCCACTTGCGAAATTCATCCACTCGGTATCGGCGGCAAAGCAGACCCAGTGCGCTTGGTTTTTGACGTTTCTGGAGGAGCAGGATTGAACGTTTCGTTGATGGATATGGGCAATCGTTTTCGCTTGTTAGTCAATGAAGTGGAAGCCGTTGAACCACTTCATAAATTGCCAAAACTGCCTGTTGCAAGGGTGTTATGGAAACCATTGCCCGATATGGCAACGGGCTGTGCCGCATGGATTTATGCAGGTGGCGCACATCATACTGTTTACAGCCAAAACTTGACTCCAGAATATTTTGAAGACTTCGCAGATATGTTCAACCTCGAAACGGTGGTCATTGATGCCAAAACAGATTTGCGTTCATTGAAAAATGAATTGCGGTGGAACGAAGTATATTATCGGTAGAAGATTTACTAAATTTTAAATTTAATAAATCTGTACCCCTCAGTAAAAAACGCTCTTTTTATCGAAAAACTAAACAACAAGTCATGCAAAAAGATTTAATGACCCTTGATTGGGCAATTTTTGTCATTTATTTTGTCATCGTTTCCACTTATGGTTGGTGGATTTACAACAATAAACGCAAAG
>JANMJN010000821.1:0-1879 GCA_031371355.1 Saprospiraceae bacterium | reverse complement strand
TGCCGCTCATTGGTTGGACATTATTGATATATGGGACGCTTACAATCGGCAAATCACTCATATTATTGAACACGTTGACCCCTCAGTATTGGGGCATACCATTTCAATTGAAGGCTCTGAACCGTTCACTTTGCAGTTTATAATGTCGGATTATGTGGAGCATTTGAAGCATCATTTACGGCAGATTTTGCCTAATGCGGGGTTGACAAGTGCCTTTGAAAATGTCTATAATGCTTAATTTCTCACAGAGATACGCTGTAAATATAACAATATATATAAAAAGACCGATATGACTAAAAATCATATCGGTCTAAACAATCCCCACAAAGAATTAATATCATTTTATTGAATAAAAATTCTTGTGTGCAAAGATAACAATGCTTTACAAGTTTGCAGCATTTTTCAAGAAAAATTCAAATATTAAATCTGTATCTGTCTAAATAAGTATTTCGCCTTAAATAAACGGGAATAATATCTGAGGCAAACCATTAATTTTAAGCAAAGTAGAGCGCTTTTGCCCCTTGCTTATTGCCTTTTGCCTATTTATTGCTTTGGCTTACCCCAGATTCGACAAATCAAAAGGCAATGTCCTGACTCTTTTTCCTGTCAAATTAAAAATAGCATTGCACAAAGCTGGTGCAACAGGCGGCAAACCAGGCTCTCCGACACCTGACGGCTCGTGTTCATTTGGCATGATATAGACCGCCACTTTTGGCATTTCATTTATCCGTAAAGGCGTAAATTGATGGTAATTGGTCTCCATGACTTGACCGTTTTCAATGGTAATCGGTGCTTTCAAAGCGGCTGATAAACCCATCACGACATTACCTTCGGTTTGCGCTTGCACTTGGTCAGGGTTGATGGCAATACCGCAATCAATAACGCTGATTACTTTTTCAATTTTAACGCCTGCTCCTTGTTTTGATACCAAAACAGCGTGTGCACAAATGGTTTCAAATGTGCGCGCTACAGCTATACCTATTGCTTGCCCTTTCGGCAAAGACTTACCATAACCCGATTTTTCTTTCAAAAGATTCAAAACTTCTATGAAACGGGGCGAATCTTTAAGCATTGAAAGCCGCATTGAAAGCGGGTCATTTTTAGCAGCATGCGCCAATTCATCGATAAAGCTTTCTGTCGCAAACACATTTGTAGAGCCATAAACCGACCGCCACCAAAGTATTGGGATGTCCGTTTCAGCCAAAACGAATTTATGTGCGCGGTTTGGAATGTCATAAGGACTGTCTGCTTGATTCATGCCTTCTGCCCACCACGTCATTTTTTCCGGCGGTGCTTTCCACAATTGCCACCCGAGCCAACTGCCGACGATTTTGTGTTCCAATGTCGAGACCACACCCGCAGCATCCAAGCCTCCCCTCAGTACATTGAGCATGCCAGGGCGAAAAGGACCTTGCGTGAGGTCGTCTTCGCGTGTCCAGGTTACTTTTACAGGTTGTTTGAGTTCTCTTGATAAAAAGACTGCTTCGCAGACAAAATCAAGATAGGCTTTCCGACCAAATGCGCCACCCATTAATAACACATTGATTTTGACATTTTCCTTTTTAAAACCAAATTTGGTTGATATTTCTTGAATCAAACCATCCGGTCCTTGTATCGGTGCCCATATTTCAACTTTATCACCTTGTACCCAAGCCGTCGCATTTTCAGGCTCCAGCATGGCGTGGGCTGTAAAAGGCGTGATATATTCTGCTTCAATCATTTTAGCAGCTGATTTGCCCCCCTCAGTAATATCGCCTTTTTTATCTTCCAATGTAAAACCGTCTTTCGTTTTGAGCCTTTGCAGATCTGCAAAATAGCCCGAAGTTGATGCTTTTGAGAAATCAGAAGCCTCCCATTCCACCTTTAAGGCTTTGCGCCC
>JANMJN010001331.1:0-2817 GCA_031371355.1 Saprospiraceae bacterium | reverse complement strand
GATGGGTACTTTTCTTTTAGACATCCGAAAAAATACTGAGAGGGAGCAGCAAACGTTTCGGAAACTTTTGAAGTTTCCGAAACGTGAAAGTGTTTAATATGAAAGTGCCAAAGTAGAATTAATAGTTTTATCGTTTTTATTTGCTTTTGGTGTGCTTTTAGCTATCACTATATAATACAACTAAAATATTATTCATTTCTCAATTTACTAATTTATGAAAAGCTCTTTTACAAAAAATCCGATTCTATTCATTTGTTTTTTCGCCCTGTTCATGGGTGTTGCCAATTATGTCTGGCAAAAGACATCCATTACATCATTAGAAAAAGGTGCAAACAATCAAGAAACCCTTGCGCCAAAGGCGATACAGGAGAAAGCTCCTAACCAAGTTGTCACGCCCGAAGTAACCAGCAAAACAAGCGTAACATCCGTATCTAAACCTTCAAAAACAAAAAAAGTATCCCCCTCAGTAAAAGTATCAAACGCAAGCCAAATAGAAGTTTATGACAACAAAATGGCTTATGAAGAAAACGAAGAAGACGAAGCTGCCGAAAGAAAGTCAGTAGAAGGACGCTGGCAAGCGGAATTTGAGATGATTAAAGACCCTAAAACAGGTAAAATTCCGCTTGGTATTCGCCAAAAAGAAATCAAGGCGGCTCAAAAAGCTCGTGCCTTCCAACTCCCTGCTGAATTGGGCGAAGACGGTGTGACTTTGCGGACTTTGCCGACTATTGGTGTTGCGGTACGCGGACCAAACAACTATGGTGGGCGTACTCGTGCTATTGGTTTTGATAAGCTGAATACGCAAATCATCTTAACAGGTGGTGTATCATCGGGTCTATTTCGCTCAACAGATGGAGGTGGAACTTGGGCGCGCGTCACGCCAGCAGGTCTTGTTCACGGCATTACTGCCATTGCTCAAGACACGCGGACGGGTCAAGAAAACACTTGGTATTATGGTACAGGTGAAAACAACGGCAGTGCTGGAGGTACAGGGGCAGCTTACTTAGGCAACGGTGTTTGGAAATCAACGGACAATGGCTTAACATGGACTGCTTTGGCAAGTACGCAAGGAAACTTGTACAGTTATGACAATGATTTTGACAATATTAGTCGCATTATCGTTGACCCAAATACTGGAGCCGTGCTTGTTGGAGCCGGTGAAACGATAAAGCGTTCGAATGATGGTGGTACGACCTGGACCAACGTTGCTGGCAATACAGCGACAGCAGGAAGTAACCAAACCGATATTATATACAACGCTGCGGGTAATGCCTTCTATGCAGCCATTCATGGTGCTTCAGCCAGTGACCAAGGTGGCGTTTATCGCTCCACAGATGGCATTACTTGGACAAAAATTAGAAGTTCCACAGAATTGCAAGCAGGTGGCGTTAAGCGCATTGTTTTGGCTAATGTCGGCAGTACGGCTAATATTTTAGCATTTTATGAAACGACAACCGCCATTACTTGTACGGGCGGTGGTACAAGCAATGCTGCTTTACAACTGTATGATGCCACGGCAATGACTTGGACAGACCACTCCCAAAAAATTGGTGCCTGTGCAGGTGGTGCTTCTGATCCAAAAGTCATTAATTTTCAAGATGGCTACAATATGTGTATCACCACTAAGCCTGATAATGGAAACATTGTTTTTCTTGGTGGAACAGAAATATATCGTTTAGATTTAGGTACTTCTGATTATAAATACATCGGAGGCGACCAAGGTTCTGCCAATGCGACCAACCTGCACGTTGATAATCATATTCTCATTTTTGAACCAGGTAGTAATGTCACGATGTGGGCAGGTAATGACGGTGGCTTACGTAAAACGGACGTTACAGGAGCAATCGCAGCTGGACCAACAGGCGGCTTTTCATGGACAGACCGAACATCGGGTTATATCACTTATCAATACTATAGAGCAGATATCAATCCAACAAACGGCTCTGATTTTGTCGCGGGTGCCGCACAAGACAACGCTATCACTCTGCAACCGAGTACGGCACAAGCAAAGGAAATTCATGGCGGTGATGGCACATGCATCGGTGTCATCAGTGGAACCGACTTCAATACTTATAATGTCATCGTTGCAACGCAAAATGGCAGTATTTCAAGGATAGTAAATGGCACAGGTTCAGACATCAAACCCACTGGTCAAGCGCAAGGCTTTAAAACCTATTTCTTATTAGACGCTGATAATACGAACCACTTGTATTACCCGACAAATGCCAAAAAACTGTATCGCACACGTAATGCAGCCGCTATTGCTGACGGGACGATTGGTGACGTAACGACTGGTTGGGAAGAAATGACTGGTGTTGCTGCTACCCTTTCAGGCAATATCTCTGCATTGGCTTTAACACGCAACATTGGCTTAGGCAATGCCGCTTATAGTGCATCTAATGTAAGCCGCAAAATGTATATGGGTACAAATGACAGTAAGGTTTACCGATTAGCTGACCCAGCTTTTGGTGCCGTCGCAACAGCTCCTGTAGAGATTACACCAACAGGTGTTACGACAGGTTATGTTAGCGATATTGCCATCAATCCTTATGACGATAAAGAAATTATGGTCACGTATTCTAACTATGGTGTTCCGAGTGTTTGGTTCACCGCCGATGCAAGTGTTGCCACACCTACATGGGTCAATGTAGAAGGTCCTACAGGCAGTCCTGTTGAGTTGGCATCCGCACGGTCAGCCATGATTGTACGTGCCGGTTCTATGCCCGTCTATGTTGTCGGTACATCAACTGGCTTATATGGCACAATGACTTTAAGCGGTGCCACAACCGTTTGGGAAAGGATTGGTGAAGCGGATAT
>JANMJN010000754.1:0-3275 GCA_031371355.1 Saprospiraceae bacterium | reverse complement strand
GCAGTGATATACATAGGTACTTTTTCAAGAGCAAATTGTCCTGTTGCTGCCAACGCAAGTGTGACAGCGGGATTCAGATGTGCACCACTGAGGGGTCCCGCGACATAAACGCCCATGGCAACTGCCAAAGCCCATGCGGTAGTAACTACAATCCAACCCGCATTTTCTGCTTTTGAATTTTTTAATAAAACGCCAGCGACAACACCGTCGCCAAGCAAAATCAGCAACATGGTGCCGACGAATTCTCCGATAAATGGTTGCATACTTGTTGTTTTATAAGTTGGTAAATCAAAACAGTGGTAAGGTAAAAAGATATTTAGATTTTAAAGAACAAAGACATTAAGACTATAAAAATCTTAACGTCTTTGTTCTTTAAAATCTAAATATCAAAGCGTTTGTTGCCAACGCCACGCATCTTCTAAAGCTTGACGCATCGTGCGCTTGGCTGTCCAACCCAATACGTTTTTTATTTTTGACGCATTGGCATAAAGCGAAGGCACATCTCCGACCCTACGTGCACCTATTTGGTAGTTTAAAGGTTTACCACTCACATCTTCAAACGTTTTGATGACTTCTAAAACACTGTTCGGATTGCCTGTACCGACATTAAAAAGGTCATAATAATTGTCTTTTTCAAAGTCAAACAGCATTTTTATAGCGGCAACATGTGCATCGGCTAAGTCGCTGACGTGGATATAATCGCGCAGACAAGTGCCATCGGGGGTCTCGTAATCATCGCCGTAAACAGTTAGTTTTTCACGGATACCCGCGCCTGTTTGCGTAATGAAAGGCACTAAATTGTTGGGCACGCCCAAAGGCAATTCCCCTATTAAAGCCGAAGGATGTGCGCCAATCGGATTGAAATAACGCAATGAAATGCCCCTAATGGGCGCACCCGAAGCCACGACATCTTTCAGAATCTCTTCACCTATTTGTTTGGTATTGCCATAAGGCGACATCGCTTCTTGCACAGGCGTTTGTTCTGTTGCAGGTAGTTCTTTTGACAAGCCGTAAACCGTTGCCGATGATGAGAAAATCACATTTTGCACCCCCTCAGTATTCATGGCTTTCAGGAGCGTTACAAACGAGCCTATATTGTTTTCATAGTATTTCAAAGGGTTTTGAACCGATTCACCCACGGCTTTAAACGCTGCAAAATGAATAACACCTTTGATGTCTTCTTCTCTAAAAATAGTTTTCAAGGTTTCAAGATTGTTACAATCTGCTTCATAACACTTAACCGACTGACCGAGTATGGTCTTCAAACCTTCTATAACACCTTTTTGAGAATTTGAAAAATCATCAATAATGACAGGCTCAAAACCTGCTTCGACGAGCGCAACGACTGTGTGGCTGCCAATAAAACCTGCACCGCCTGTGACTAAAATTTTCATATGTAGTTTTTAATGAATTGATAAATAATGGTTTCTGTTTTTGTTTATCTAATTTTCAAATTTTGGGCATATAGAGATTTACATTACTCGTCAAACCCCGGACGTTTAAATTTCCTTGCCTGTTCAAACTCAATATCCCCTAAACGAATGATTTTCTGCAAATTTGCCATCATCGGCAGCATTTCGTCCAACATATCGGGCAATGTGTCCGCCAATTGTACCCAAGCAGTCAACGACCTTTCTGATGCTATCAAAGCAATTTTGGCGGAACCGTCAAAATCTCTTTGGTAGCCATTTCGTTTTTCCCAACCATCGTCTTCAATTTTTCCACGCAAAGCACGATTAAACTTTGCAGAAATGAACCACGAATACCAAAAAACGATATCTAAACTTTGTTTTATTTTGTTCATTTTTTCTATGGTATCGTCTTTGTCGCCCAAACCCATTTCAATGTGTTCCACGAGTTCGTCGCGTTTCCCCTCCAATATAGGACGCATCATCTCTTGCCATTTGTGTACAGACTTGCCATAACTGTCGCAAATTTTCAGAAGGTTAATATCTTTTAAGGCAGCCTTGACTTTCTTTTGGTTTTGCTCAAATTCTGCCTGTTCATCTTCTGTCATTTCAAGGCTGACACCTCTTTTATCAGCCTCTTTGCGGATAATCATCATCGTTTTAGCAAAACTTTCGCTTAATCTTTTCCAAAATACTTCATTGTTTATCTCACCGTCTTCGCTCGCCATTTTAGCTTCTTCGAGACCTACATAACAGCGTTTGTTAAAATCACAACGCTCGCACCAACGGTCGCAATAGTTGTGAATACCTTCAATTAAGGTATTTTCTTTTCTCATAAGTATTTGATTTTAAAAACTTTAATGATGTTGCATACCTAAAATTTCTTGAATAAATTTTGCTGATTCCATTTCTACTGTTTGCCAATCATCTGTCGTCAAAGGGCTTGTAATCACATGTGCTTTGGCATTTTGAAAGTCAACAGCCCGTTTATACTGAGGGGGGGTGCCGAGTTGTTCAAACATCTCTTTCATAGCGGCAACTGAAACCGTTTTATCTTGATTTTCTTCATTTTCGTAGTAATAACCCATGAATACAGGGCATTTTATCTTAGCAAACGTTTCTGGAATCATGGCATATTTCTGGAAAATGGTAAACTGAACAATGCCTTCAAAACGCTGATGATTTGTCCAATACTTGGCTTGTTCGGGCTTTCTAAAAACCCAATCGTTGTGTTCACCAACCATGACATGTGCTAATTGCAAACCCCATGGCTCTGACAACAATTGCCCATCTTTCCTAAAAACCCGAACGGCAGGCGAATACAACACCAAACCTTTCAATTCAGGATGGCGAGAGGCTAAAAACAAAGCCATCGCTGCCCCACCTGATTGTCCAACGATGACGACAGAATCACCCAACTGTTGGGCAATATGCAAAGCACGTTCTGCAGAATCATAATACTCGTCGGCATTAAATTTCAAGAAATTTTCATTCTTTACGCCCGTTTCGATGCCATGTTCTGCCAAGCGCGCAAGAAATAAATTGCAGCCAAAACGTTTTGCCAAATCTGCATTAATCGGCGCACCTTCTACATGGCTGGCACCAAAACCATGTAAATAGAGCATAACGACTTTGGTTTTTCCCTTTTTCAAGGAATCTGCCCAGACAATGCGGGCTTTGCAATCGGGTTTGATGTTTGGAATACCATTTTCTGCATCCGCAATTTTTTTTTCCAAAGCATCGGGACTCAAAACAGATAAATTTTCTAAAAGTGGTGGGTCAAAAACAGGTTTTGCGGGTTTAGGACCCAGGAAATAAATAATGACCAAAAGGGCAATTAAGACAAGTAAAATCTTACCCGTTGTT
>JANMJN010000661.1:0-2376 GCA_031371355.1 Saprospiraceae bacterium | reverse complement strand
CAATCCTTCCACCGCCACAAGCAGTAAAGTGATGTTGCGTACAAATCTCGCCGATGGGCAACCTTTGCGCGTTTTAAGCGAAGCCGACTGGCAATTTTGGCTTGAAAACGGCTATGTGATCGTCAAAAACGCTGTTTCACGTGAACAAGCCTTAGCAACCGCCGCTTTTTTATGGGCATTTGAAGAAAAAGACCCTAATGACCCTGAGACATGGTATGCTCCGCCTCGTGCTGAAATGAAAATGAAAGAATTGACCAATACGGGCATGGTTGAGGTTTATAACAATCAACATTTGTGGAATAACCGCCAAATGCAACGTGTTTATAATGCTTTTGTAGATATTTGGGGAACAGAAAAGCTCTGGGTGACGATTGACCGCGCTAATCTGAATTTTCCGTTGCGCCCGGGTTTTGAATACAAAGGTTTTATTCATTGGGACTACGACCCCGAAACGAAACCCCAAAATGTACAAGGCGTTCTGGCTTTGGCTGACCAAATGGACGAAAATATGGGCGGTTTTCAATGTATTCCTGAACTATTCAAAACGTATAATACGTGGAAATTGACACAGCCCGAAGACCGCAACCGCTTCAAACCTGACACGTCCGCGTTTGAAGGTCAATTCGTAAAAGTAAAAATGGAAGCAGGAGATTTGTTGATTTTTAACAGCAGTCAACCGCACGGTATCCGCCCGAATAACTCAACCGACAAAGTGCGTATTGCCCAATATATTTCGATGATGCCCGCCGAAGAGGACAATACCGCTTTGCGTGATTGGCGCGTCAACTCTTGGAAAAACCGCATCGCTCCTGAAGGATATGCATTCCCTGGCGACCCGCGTAATTGGGAACAAACTAAATACGATACGGCAGTTTTGAATGATTTGGGAAAGAAACTTTTAGGGCTTGAAAACTGGTGAATGTAAAATATGCAACTCTATACCACCCTCAACAACGGGATAAAAATGCCGCTTTTAGGTCTCGGTGTCTATGATATGTACAAAAAGGAAGCAGAACAAGCTGTTTTATGGGCTTTGGAAACCGGCTATCGGCTCATTGATACCGCTGCGATGTATATGAATGAAACCGAAATTGGCAATGCTGTCCGTCAAAGTGGCATTGATAGAAAGGATATTTTTATCACCACCAAAGTACACGATAACGACCAAGGTTTTGATAAAACATTGAAGGCTTTTGAAACCAGTTTGAAAAAACTAAACTGTGAATATATTGACCTATATCTCGTTCACTGGCCCTTAAAAGCGACGCGCAAAGAGACGTGGAAGGCTTTGGAACGCCTTTATACTGTCGCAGACTCCTTTGGAGAGGGGTCGGTTCGAGCGATTGGTGTTGCCAATTATCTCCTCCCTTTTTTGAATGAATTGGAAACCTATGCGAACATCGTTCCTGCAGTCAATCAAGTTGAATTCAGCCCGTATTTGTACCTAAAAGACTTGAAACTGTATTGTGAAGAGCGAAAAATCCAATTACAAGCCTATACACCTTTGGTGCGTGGGCAGAAAATGAATGACCCTAAATTGGTCGCTATGGCTGAAAAATATGGTAAAACATCTGCTCAAATCATCCTCCGTTGGGCATTACAACATGGCATTTCAACCATTCCAAAATCAGCTAATTTGAAGCGGATCCAAGAGAACTTTGATGTCTTCGACTTCCATATTAGCCCAAATGATATGGAATTGATAGATGGATTTGATGAAAATTTAAGGGTTGTGGAAGACCCGATGGATTGGTGGTAGAGAACTACAAACCCATCCGTTCATACAACCATTTCAACTTCGCTGTATAATGTTTTTCAGGTAAAGCATGACCACTTTGCGGATACAATTTGAAAGATTTATCCGTCGAAGACAAATTATTATATGCGGCAAAATTGATAGCCCCAGGACATGTATCGTCAAACAACCCGACACCCATAAAAACAGGGCAAGTTACTGAGGGGGCTAAATTTTTGATGTCAATATAGTCCAATGTCTTCAAAATTGTATCCATTTTGCGAAAATGCGTAGCGGAATACAACTTAAACTCATCGGAAGGCCAGCGAGCGATATTGAAATAATTTCTAAAATCACTTAAAAAAGGCACATCTGCAAGGCAATATTTGATGCGTTTGTCAAGGGCAGCTGTCGCAATACTCAACGCACCGCCTTGACTGCCACCTTCGACAACGATGCGATTTGAGTCCACTTCTTCACGACTTGCCAAGAAGTCAACAGCACGAATGCAATCCATGTATGCGCCCCGATAAATGTACTTTTCAGGCTCGTTTATACCCGTTAATAAGTAACCAGGAAAGCCAGGATTGACATCGTCGCGGCTGTTGATGTGGATATCGCGCAGCGCTGGCGGCACCGGC
>JANMJN010000614.1:0-2073 GCA_031371355.1 Saprospiraceae bacterium | reverse complement strand
ATAGAATCAGATGCACAGGCGATGTAATAGCCACCAGAAGCCGCATAATCGCTAAAAGACGACACAACGACCTTTCCTTGTTTACGTGCTAAATCCAATTCACGCCAAATCATATCGGACGAAACGGCAGAGCCGCCGCCTGAATTGATGCGCAAAACGATGGCTTTAACATTTTCATCTTCACGAAGTTTGCGAATGATTTTAGCGTAACGGTGCCCGTCAATAGAGCCATTAACCTCTTTGTCATTTGTGGCGTAGTTGATATCACCTTCGGCATAGACGATGGCAATTTTATTTTTACCCTTACCTGTTTCTTTTTTAACCGTTTGGGCATAGTCTGAAAGAGATATTGAGTGAATTTTGTCCTTTCCTTTAAGCCCTAATTTAGCGCGCAGTGTATTTAAGGCTTCGTCATAGTACCCCTCAGTATCCACCATCTTTAGGCGAACGGCTTCGCGGGCACTTGAAATTTTTAATTCGTTGGCATAAGTAAAAAGATCTTTTTTATCAATTTTACGCGTTCTTGAGATGTCATTCAAGTAAAAATCGTATAAACCCGTCAAATATTCGCGCATTTGCAAACGGTTTTGGTCGCTCATTTTATCCAGACGAAAGGGTTCTGTAGCACTTTTGAATTGACCTGCATAATATATTTGCCATTTGATGTCGAGGCGGTCAAACATGTCTTTCATAAACGGAATTTCAGCAGCAAAACCTTTGAAATCAATATCACCCGTCGGATTGAGGCAAATAGAATCGGCTACGGATGCTAAATAATAACCGCCTTGCGAATAGAAATCGGCATAAGCATAGACAAACTTGCCGCTTTGCTTGAATTTTTCAATCGCTTGACGTATTGCGACAACTTTTGGAAATTCAGTGGTAATAAAGCGAGTATTGATAAAGATACCTTTGATTTTATTGTCGGTTGCAGCATGGTCAATGGCTGCGAGCAATGAGGTTAACCCGACAACTTTTTTACTGTCGAAAATATTATCATTCTGGGTATTTCCTGAGAGTTCAGGAATCATTTCTTCCAATTTGATTTCTAAAACGCTGTTCGATTCGACTGTTTTAACATTGTCTTCGGCAGCACTTGCTAATCCCGCTACCGAAATAATACCGAACAAGGTCAATGCAATCATGGCGAGAAAAACGCCCAAGCATGAGGCAAACACGAATTTGAAGAACTGCTGCATATTTTTGAATTTTTTATTTGAGCTGTTATTAAATTTAATAAAATGGTTGTTTAGTATGGAACAAATGTAAAGGTGTATCCATGAACCACCATTTTTTTTAGATAAAGGCAATTAAAAGAAAGATGTTTAGACATATATAGGTTGATGAATGGTTTTTATGGTTGAAAATGACGGTTTATACTGAGGGGATGGCTTTGGTCTAAAAGAGGATGAGAATATTTTGTATTTAATAAAATCTGTTACATTTTTGTGAGCATTGCGTCTATACCTTTGCATTGTTCAAAAACTTTTTGCAAAAAAAGTATGTTTAAATACAAAAATGGTCTGACGATGATAAAATTAATATGGGTGGGTATATATGGAGTGATTTCGTTTTTGTCATGTAACAATACCCCCTCTCCAAAGGAGTCTGTGACAGTACCCAAGACTTCCGAAGCTAAAAAAGTAATGGTCACTATGCAAGAATCAATTAAAATAGAGGATTTAGAAATCGCTACATTAGGCGGCGGTTGTTTTTGGTGCATCGAAGCGGTCTTTGATGAACTAAAAGGTGTTGAAAAAGCAGTGAGTGGCTACACAGGTGGCACGAAAGAAAACCCGACTTATCGGGAGGTGTGTTATGGCAATACAGGACACGCAGAGGTCATAAATGTGTATTTTGACCCTAAAATCATCTCTTATGAAGATATTTTACGTGTCTTTTTTCATGTGCATGATCCGACGACCTTGAACCGTCAAGGTAATGATGCGGGTCCGCAATATCGCTCAGCCATCTTCTATCACAATGAAGCCCAAAAGGAGTCGGCAGAAAAAATTATTGCCGAAATTGAAAAAAGTGGTTTGTGGAGTAACAAAATTGTTACAGAAGTCACTA
>JANMJN010000602.1:0-3796 GCA_031371355.1 Saprospiraceae bacterium | reverse complement strand
GAAGACTGCAATATGCGGCGCATAATGTTGATAGCGGCATCGTGACCGTCGAAAAGAGAAGCGGCGGTGACGAGGCGGATTTTGTTTTTAGGTTGATACGGTTTCGTTGTTTGAGACATAACTTGAAAGAATTTTATTTGGATAGAAAAATAAGGCAAAGTTAGTCCTTTTTAGCTTTTAAACCGTTGACATATATCAAGCAGATATGAATAAAAGGTGATAAACTACACGTAGATAACTTTTTTTCAACCCCTCAGTATTCTGTTGTAAATTTGTGCAAAAAATTGGTTATCAGTATATTAAAAATATGAAGAGAACTTGTCCACAAAATCGAAAAAGTTTATCCACAGAGTTACTAACAGGTTCTGAGGTTGTCAACAGGTGGGTTGTATAACTTAATTTTAGCGAGTAAGTAAAAAATAGTAACTTTGTTGAAACAAAAAATAGTAAACACGCTTTGAGTTTAAACAAATTTTTGTAACTTTGGACGAACATTTTGCAGAGATGTTCGAATCTATAAATCAATACGCCCGATTTTCGGGAATTAAACAGAATGGAAGATTACAGAAGCAAAGATCAAAAACAACAGCGATTCGACAAAATCACTGGTGGTTCTGGCGGAAATGACCGTAACCGCACCAACGACCTCAGTTCGTTTGTGTTCGGGAAGGTGCAGCCTCAAGCCTTACAGCTCGAAGAAGCCGTTTTGGGTGCTTTGATGCTCGACAAAGACGGTTTACCAGCTGTTATGGATATTTTACGTCCTGAAAGTTTCTATACAGAAGCACATCAGGCTATCTATAAAGCCATTACCGAACTTTTCAGAGGGTCAAAACCGATTGACTTATTAACTGTAACGGAAGAGTTGCGGAAAATGGGCGCGATTGAGACCATTGGCGGCTCGTATCACCTCGTCGAATTGACGAATCGCGTTGGTTCGGCAGCCAACATCGAATATCATGCGCGGATTATTGCTCAAAAGCATATTCAACGTGAACTTATCAAAGTTTCGACCAATATCATACGTGACGCTTACGAGGACTCAACAGATGTTTTCGATTTACTCGACAAAGCAGAACAAAGTCTTTTTTCGATTACAGAAACCAATTTATCGCGCAGTTTTGAGGGCATGAATACTCTTGCAGGTAAATTGTTGAAACAAATTGAGTTGTTGTCGCAGAAAAAAGACGGTTTGACAGGTGTTCCGACTGGTTTTACGGATTTAGACCGTTTGACTTCGGGTTGGCAGCCTTCGGATTTAATTATTGTAGCAGCACGTCCGTCCATGGGTAAAACTGCTTTTACGTTGTCATTGGCACGCAATGCCGCTATGGAGTTCGGAAAAGGTGTCGCTTTGTTCTCTCTCGAAATGTCGAATCTGCAATTGGTACAACGTCTTGTTTCGATGGAATCTGAAGTAGGTAGTAGCAAATTGCGGACAGGACAATTGGAGGCGCATGAATGGCAGCAGTTGCACACAGCGATTGAAAAAATGTCGAAAGCACCTATTTTTATTGACGATACACCGGGCATTAATGTCTTTGAATTGCGGGCAAAATGCCGTCGTTTGAAGGCACAACACGATATTCAGTTGATCATTATTGACTATTTGCAATTAATGACGGGCGGCACCGACGGACATCGGGGCGGCAATCGTGAGCAGGAAATTTCAGCTATTTCAAGGGCTTTGAAAGGTTTGGCGAAGGAGCTGAACGTGCCTGTTATCGCTTTGTCACAGTTGAGTCGTGCGGTTGAAACGCGGGGTGGTTCTAAAAAACCACAACTTTCGGACTTACGTGAATCGGGTGCGATTGAGCAAGATGCAGATATTGTGTCGTTCATTTATCGTCCAGAATATTACCAAATTATGGAAGATGAAAACGGTAATTCTACGAAAGGTATGGCGACTATCATCGTTTCTAAACATCGTAACGGTGCTTTGGGTGAGGTGAATTTGCGTTTCGTTGGCGAGTTCTCCAAATTTGCTGACCCTGATGATTATGGCTTCAATAATTTGGCAGCGGCAAATGCTCATGCAAATAGCCCGCAAGCCAATATCATTCGTTTGTCTTCACGTATGAATGATGATGATATGCCAACTAATCCTGTAGCGGTTGTTGCATATAATCCGCTTCAAGGAAATGGCGAGGATATTCCGTTTTGATAATTTCTACAATTAATTGTAAATAAGACTTTTATATAAATATATCTAGCAAAAAAAAGAAGGTGTGAACGTCTAAAATGATGTTCACACCTTTATTTTTGTGCTTTATACTGAGGGGGGTACATTGTATGAATAAACAAAGCCGCCACAATTTTTCATCGTGACGGCTTTGTTTTTAATTGATAAAATCTATCACTCTTTAGTTTTTAACAATTCTCAAAGACAGTTTATTTTGTTTCGCATCCGTGTATTGCACCAAATACACACCACTGACCAATGAACTGACATCCATAGTTACAAAGTTCAAGCCTTTTACAAACGGCTGATTATTTGTCAACAGTTGCTTACCCGCTATATCCATGATCGCAATTTGACCTTCTCCTTCAATATTCGCATTGACTTGAATATTCAAAGTGCGCAAAACTGGATTTGGATATACCGTTAATTCCATGCCCGATTTTGATGTCGTCAATGTTGAACCCGCTGCAGCCGATTCAATATTATCACAATTGCCTGAACCGACAATGGCAAATACTTCAGAATAGCAATTGTTGGCATCCATTGCGATAACCATGTACGCCATAGGCGATAAACCGGTAAAAGTACCGCCCGATTGCGTACCCACTTTCGGCTCTATGCCTAATGAAATAGCTCCCGTACCACCTGTTGCCGTAGCGACAATTTTACCATCACTGCTACCAAAACAAGTCGCATTTGTGACCGTTCTAGTGATAACAATGGCGGGTGGTTGTGTGACCGTTACTGTTTGTGTAACCAAACAACCATTGGCATCACTTGCGGAGAGAATATAGACCCCTGGTGCTATTCCAGTGAAAGGACTGGTCGTGTTTTTCGTACTGGCTGCCCCCGAGAATGAATAGTTGAGGTTACCTGTACCGCCAGAAACCGTTACAGCAATGGTGCCCCCGCCGCTACCAAAACAACGGGCATTTGTAACAGTTGGCGTAATAACCAATGGTGCAGGTTGAGTAACGGCTACTTGAGTTGTCGCCGAAAAGCCATAAGTATCCGTAGCCGTGAAGGTATAAGTCTGTGGTGTTAATCCACTAAAAACATTGCCTACTTTTGTACCAACATTGGGTGAAATTGAATAAGTAATTGGCGGTGTACCACCTAAAGCGGTTACAGTGACACTGCCATCACTGCCACCATTACAACTGATATTGTTTACTGAGACATTCCATGTGACCACAGGAGCAATTGCTGGTGGCAATTGCAGTTCATACATACCATTACCATGTGTGCCGAGCACGATTCTGTTGTCCGAAACGCGTAAACGCATAGAAGCACAGATAGCATAGTTGATTTCATTCGGTGCCACTTGTTCCCAAACAGTTGTTGCGCCACTCAATGCTTGTGTTGAGTAGAGACCCGTTGAGTTACCGACCAAATATATCGTTGTTATACCTATTTTTGTGATGATTGTTGAGCGTGCCGAACCCAAAGCAACAGGCCCTGCTGCAGGCCCTTCTACTGCCGTCCATGTAGGCGTTGCACTGTTGGCATTAAAAGTATGGAAGACACTTGGCACACCATAATTGCTATAAGTCACCATGATTTCGTTGTCATCAAACGGATTAACTGCAATAGATGAACAGAGAGCACCAAGTG
>JANMJN010000143.1:0-6207 GCA_031371355.1 Saprospiraceae bacterium | reverse complement strand
GCAGCTCGAACAGCCTTAACTGCCGCATTCATTACAGCAAAATTGCTTGAATTACATCCTTCAGAAGTTGGGCAAGACCATGAATTATTGATAACATGAGGTGCTAATGTTGGTTTGGGGAACTGCCCCGCTAAATTAGTGGGTGCTATAAAAAATTCAAAACACTCAACATAGCGCGCCAAAGTGCCATCGCCCCTGTCCATATTCCTTGCCCCAATCCAACGCGCATTTGGCGCAACACCGATGAGTAGTGTATCAAAAGCTCCTGTCATCGTTCCCATCGTATGCGTTCCGTGATTGTGGTCGTCGCACGGCGCTTCAGTATTTGTCCCACAGGGATTCGATGCTGTTACCGAATCAGGATGAATGGCATCGTGCCAACTATAATTATGGTCTGCAATACTCGTAGTCGTGTTCCAACCGCGATATTTAGGTTTTATGGCGGGGTGAGTCCACTCATAACCCGTGTCCGCGCCACCAATGACAACATTTTGCCCACGATAACCCAATGACCAAACGCTGTCCGCGCGAATTTTTTTAATACCCCATGTAATGACGATGCCTTCTGGTTGTGGGAGCGTCAAATCAGGTACTAAACTGATTTTTGCATGTGGATTATTCATCACTTCTGCGACATCATCACGTTCAGCAATTTGTTTTATTAAATCAAAATTTGCTTTAAGATAAAGGCTGTTAACGACCCAAAAGGATTGAAAACGTTTATTTTGTGAATTCAATAATTGTTGAATACCGACTTGCGAACGATCAGCAGTCCCCCTCAGTATATTGAAGACAAAAGCTCCTTTTTCGTCTTTTGTCGCCAAACGGTCAGCTCCCGAAACGTCTGCTTGTTCACGCATCAAGACGATGATTTCTATTTCTGTTTGACTTTGAAATTGGGCAAATACTGAGGGGTGTACTTTGGATTGCCACGTTTGGGCATCTGATAAAGAAGGTGAAATGCAAAAGGCAAAAAGCAAAAAGTACGTTGCAAAAGGCAAGTGACTGATTGTAAAAAACGTTTTTTTCATCTAAATGGTTTGGATTAAAGAAGTAAATGAGTATAAAAAAAGCAAATTTGCGAAAATTTGTTTTGGCTTCGATAAATATTTTTACTTTTAACAGTTAAAAAAACAGTGCCAGATTGAGAAACGAGACAAAATAATGATTCACTCTTTTATTTTCTCAATCAAACATTTTAAAAATATGCAATCAGAAATTATCGTACACCTATCACGCGACCCGCGTATGGCTGTCATTATGCCTCTAATCACGTTGCCTGTAATCGAAACGCATAATGATATTTATGCCGATTTGCTCGGCAGTATCATTTCGCAGCAACTATCTGTCAAAGCAGCGGCAACCATTGAAAGCCGTTTTCTCGACCTTTTTCCTGAGCGTAATCCTTCACCCGAACATGTCATAACCTTGTCAACCGAAATACTGAGGGGAGTCGGTTTGTCAGGTCAAAAAGCAAATTATATACGTAATATTGCTGCGTATTGGATTGAAAAACAAGAAGATATGAAAGACTGGATGGCAATGAGTGACGACGACATCATAGCTGAATTGACCCAAATCAAAGGCGTTGGTAAGTGGACGGTGCAAATGATTTTGATGTTCCGCCTCAATCGCCTCGATGTTTTTCCGATTGACGATTTAGGGATTCGCCAAGGCATGATTAAATTGTACGGTGTCGAAGAAACGGGGAAAGAACTCATTAAACGGCTGCACGAAATTGCTGAACCTTGGCGACCCTATCGCAGCGTGGCGTGTCGGCATATTTGGAAATGGAAGGATACTGTTCCGCCATCCGCGTCTTAATTTTTATAGAAAATATAAAGTTTATGAGAATTGGTTTAATGAGCGACACGCACAGTTTTTTGGATAAAAAGGTCTTTGAATACTTCGCCGAAGTAGATGAAATTTGGCATGCTGGTGACATTGGCAGCATCGAAGTAGCAGATGCTTTAGAAACTTTCAAACCTTTTCGTGCGGTGTATGGAAACATTGATAATCAAGCACTTAGGCAGCGTTATCCCGAAGTTTTGACGTGGCATACGGAGGGGGTCAAAATTTGGATGACGCATATTGGCGGCTATCCTTCGAGATATGCCGCACGCATCAAAACGGCTTTGAGGACTGAAAAACCTGATTTATATATCAGTGGTCATTCGCATATCCTAAAAGTTATGCCCGATAGAGAACTAAATTTGTTGCATATCAACCCCGGTGCCTGTGGCATTGAGGGTTTTCATCGCGTCAAAACGCTCGTGCGATTCGATATTTTGGAGCGCAAAATTCAAAATTTAGAAGTCATTGAGATAGGATTGCGCGGTCAGTGAGCAGCTCATTTTTTATACAAAATAACTTCTATTTGTCCCCCCCTCAGTATGTGGACGACGTGCCAATGCGTTTTCAGTTCATCGAGTTCTTCGCCTGTCAATTCATTCATCACATTGCTGTAAAAAACGTAGCTATTTTTGTTCAAATCAAGCCGTGCAAAGCTGGATACGGATTCGAAGAATTCCTTTGGAAGGGGGTCTGTTTTCAAATCAATCAAAGCAAAAGAGCGCAAATTTGGGAATGCCGTCCCAATATCTCCATAGCTAATCTTTTGACTGTCAATAAATTGTAACATCTCATTCCTCAAACGATAATAGGGCAGATGCGCCAATGTAGAATCCCAACCTGTGGCGATGGGTTGCGGATAGACCCAAAAATTGCCGCTTGCCAAGCCCAAAAAAACGAAAGCTGAAATCCTTAATTGCTGACGTCCATTTTTCAAATCAGAAATCAATTTGACGCATAACAAACAAGACGCAATGTAAATTGGCAATAAATAACGGTGATTGAGTAAGCCATGATAAATGATTAAAGTAGGTGTCAAAACGACAATCAACACGAGTAATAACAGCCACAATTGACCTGTCGTGGGGAACAGTTTGCCCACAGTGCGTTTTATGATATAGGTTAAAATAATAATTGTTAAACCAATAAATAGGTGTCCAAAATCAACAAATCGCCAACCTAATAAAAAAATATTTTTTATAAAACCTTTAAAATCAACTGTTTGGAAGGCTTCTGCCCATGATGAACCTGCGTGATAGCCAATCCATCCTTTGTTGAGGTAGTGATAAATAAAGAAAATGAGGGCGAATAAACCGCCCAGAATGTAAGGCGATATTAGGTTAGCAATACGTTCGGGAAACTTTAAAAGTTTCCCGAACGTGGGTCGTGTAATAAACCTCCCCTCAGTAACTTTGCGAAAGTTTAACACTTTCGCAAAGTTGTATGCGCTTAAAAATTGGAATAAAAAAAGTCCTGCTACTAGCATCATGCCACGCATACTCATCGCCGCCAATCCGAGAATGGCAAAATTGAGCAGCATTTTTTTATCTCTAAAAATAGCATTTAAAGAAAGCAAAAAGAAAAAAACTAAAGCGACATCGGGCGATACCAAAACGCATTGGCTGGCAACGACTGGATGGGCTAAAAGGAGTAACATAAAGAGGTATGCCCAACCCTCGCCAAGTAATCGTTCCCCAACTCGCCAGGCTTGCCAAATAATGCCGAACAGAAAAGGAAGCATTGCTAAATGACTGTTTTCCAATGATTTACCCATGGCTTTCCAAATGATAGCGAGGTAAAACCCAAATGTAGGCGGATGCCCAGAGTCCATTTCATCAGGCAAAAGGAAAGTCGAAAAGTTGTTTTGATAAAAAAAATCAGCGTGTTGAGAAGCCAATTGAACGGTGTCCCAAAAGAAAAAATGCCCGCGCACTGCCCACGTTACCCATGTAACAAAGGCAAAAAATGGCAGTGTCAAAGCACTCGGATTGTTTAATATTTTGACGGCGACAGCAAGACCCGTACTTTTTAAAGATTTCAAGCTAAATTTGAGCGTTTTTTGAACGACAAAGAAAATCAAAAAATGCTGAATCCTTCACTTAGAATTTTTTTAGGTTGCTTAGTTTGCACCGTTTTGCTATTGTTTCGACATGGTTATACGTTTGGTTCGGGCGACCAATCGGAGATGTTGCCTTACGCTAAATATCTGATTAACAATCAGTTATATTCTTCTGATTTTTATATTCAAAGCATTGCTTCTTGGGTGCCGAATGAGCGATATGCCTTTTCATTGCTCATGTCTTTGTTTGGAGATAACATGAATTGGGCAGCTTTTGGGCTTCATTTTGCGACAACCATGCTTTTGTTTTTAGGGCTTTATCGGCTGGCAAAAGAAGGCTTGGATACTGAGGGGGGGCGTTGGCTCGCTACACTTATGCCTGTGATGGTGTTGTATGGCGTCAATTTAGGTGGTAATGAATTGTATTACAATACTTTTTTACCGAGTTACGTAGCGCAAGTCATGGGCGTATGGGTATTTGTGTATGCGATGCGCGGCGCAGCTTTGCCGACTTATGCTCTTTTGATGCTGATGACTTACGTGCATCCACTCATCGGCATTCAGTTATGGGTGCTCATCAATTTATCATTTTTGACGATGCGTGTACTTAGGAAAAATGCTGTAAACTTAATTAGTTTATTGATTTTCAATGCTTTATATCTTTCAACAGCGGGTTTTTTTATTTTTAAAATCAAAAGTGGATTCGATGCAGGGAGTGTTAATAATCAACAATTTTTGGATATTATACGGTTTCGCGCAGCACATCATTATTTTCCAGATGCTTTTCCTTTGAAAAATTGGCTCATTTTGGCATTACCCTTTTACCTTGGTTGGCGTTTGACAAGTGATACGGTAAGTTATATCTTTCGTTGGATTGTAGCGGGTGCCGTAGTTTATATGGTGGGTATTTATCTTTTTAAAAACCCAACCCCCCTCAGTATACAGTGGTTTTCGACAACGGTGTGGGTGAAAATGTTTTCGTTTATGATAACCTTTACATTGATTAAAAAATTAATGGATAAAAGTTATTTATATGAAATACTTTTTAAACCTAAATATTTGATTTTGAATATTTTAATCGCATTAAGTCTGTTGTCCGTTATTTTTATGATGCCACAATTTCGTCTTTTAAAAAACAAAGACTACGATTTCCCTTTTTTTAAAACAGAGAATGCTGAAGTCAATATTTCAAAATTAGCAAAAGAAAAAACGCCTCCCAATGCCTTGTTTTTGATACTTTCTGACCTTTCTGAATTCCGTTTTTGGAGCGAACGGTCGAGTTATATAGATTTCAAGGCGACCAACCACCGTCAAACCGCTTTTGTGGAATGGTACAATCGGATTCAACAGGTTTATAAAATAAGCCTTGCAGACCGCCTCAAAGGTGAGCCTTTGACCTATTTAGCGAATTATCATTTTCAACAATTGACAACAGACGATTTTAAACAATTTGCTAAAAATCAACACATTACGCATATTGTCACGTATAAAAATGTTGTTTTGAAGTTTAAAAGAATTGCGGAGAATGATAAGTATGTGATTTATAGTCTTTGATACTGAGGGGGTATTTAATTTCTTGAAAAGTTGTATTTTTACAAAAAATTAATTCTAAAAATGAGAATAACAGAATTACGTCTGCAAAATTTTAAGCGATTTACAGATTTAACGATAAAAAATATACCTCCTGAAGCGAAATTGGTTTTGCTTATCGGTGCAAATGGTAGTGGCAAATCAGCTGCTTTCGATGCTTTTGAGTGGGCAAATAAAGACGATGACAAGACTTGGGATGAAAATCAAAATTATTATAGAAAAAATACAAATCAACCCACTCAAGTAGCCATATCATTTGATAAAGATAGAAAATTAAATAAAACTGTCGAAGTGAATGATAATTTCTACGTTGACAGATTATTGCCTAAAAATAGTTTTTTTGGTCGTCCAAGTATGCGTATTGTGCCAAGTCTCACGAATGCTTTTTATGACAGGAGTGTTTTTAGTAACAATTCAGATGGACCAACTCATTTCATTGATTTTGATACGCGCTTTCACACAGATGTCAAAAAATTTACTGGTGACATAAGCCGAGCATTGCGCGACCCTCTTTTCAAAGGCGATACATCAGTGGATTTGATAAAAATTGCAGAAGAATTTATTGAGCCAATTAATCAGTCTTTATTGCGATATAAGCGATATAACTAAATGCTTAAAAAGTGATGATTTTGAGACATTTTACACTTACTTTAGTTTCAAAGATCATTGTGGTTCTTTGACTCATAAATATAAGGTTGACAAAAAGG
>JANMJN010000483.1:0-1995 GCA_031371355.1 Saprospiraceae bacterium | reverse complement strand
CTTTGCTTCTTTGCTGATGATAGATTCTTCAACAAACGTGTTGAAAATAGCATTGCGAACGCTCAAATCGCTGCCCCGATTACCATAAAGGGCTTCCGACGTGCGGTCGAGGTCACGAATGTCCATTTCTTTACCAGCGACTTTTGCCACTGTACTTGTATTGCTAAGTTGTCCCCAACTGCGGTTGGAGTCCTGCGTTATCAACATACCGATGAAGGCAACAATTGCCAACACCATCAGAGTCAATACCAAAGCCGATTTTTCACGAATTTTCTGAATCAGAGCCATTTCTCGGTTAGTCTATTTTATTTTATTCAAGGAAATTGAGATGTATAATAATTTGAATCATTGTTTTTTAAAAACAGTCCATCGGTTTTGAAGCCTAACAAACCCTTTTTTCTTAAAAAAGCGGTGCAAAGAAAACATTTTCAGAGCGAAAAACAAAACGTTCTTTCTAATTGCTTGCCAATTTTGATATTTTCAACGGTGAAGAGGGGTTTCGGTTGCATGAAGACTAAAAAAACATACACATGGTTTCAAAATCGGTGTTAAGAAAATCGCCCCTCAGTAGAGACGAACTGACGTCTTAATAAGAATCTTTTTTTATTTTAAAAACAATTATTTGTTTTAAATAAGTTGAAATTATTGAAAACAATAAATGTTGCATAGTTTTGCTTTTCAAAATATAAACCACAATGAAAAAACAAAAAAGGCAAGTTAACCGCGACCACGATATTTTTATCAAAGGTATTTTGAGCCTAAATGAATTGGTACTTCTGCTACTCAATCGTTATATTCCTCCCGATTTGAAGCAATACGTGGACTTTTCAACGCTCAAACCCTTGCCCGATGCGCATATTGATAACAAATTGGTCGCTCAATATTCTGATAGTATTCAAGAATGTGCTTTGTTAGTTCAAAAATTACCTAAGCAGATTCAAAATTTACCCGATTTGCCCAATTTCCGATTTTGCTTCCTTTGGGAACATAAAAGTGCAAAACCCAATGAACCCATTGAAGGTCAAGTAGAACGCTATCGCTATGCCATAATTGGCTCCGACCTCAAAAATAAGCGCAAACCAAGCCTCATTATTCCCATACTTATTTACCATGGCAATATAAAATGGACGAAAAAAATGATTTTTGAGAGCTACGAACCTTATTTGCCTGCCGAAATCTTGAAATATTTGCCCACGAATCGTTATATCACTATTGACATTTCGGATATGACAGCCCTTGAAATTGAAAAAATGGTGGACCTCAAAGTCCTCAGAGCCGCTTTCATGGCTTTAAAAAATGCACACGAACCCAAATATTTTTCGGAAAATATCGAAGAAATACTTAAATTTGTTGATGATTCGCCTACCGATATTGTCTTTTATGCATTTTTCAAAATGCTTTTGGAATATATGCAAAGACGTTCAAAATTGGAAGCCGATGAATTTAACCATATTGTTGAACAAAAATTAAAACCTGATATGGCAACAAATATTAAAACCATTTTTGAAGTTGCTGAAGAAAAAGCGGAACTTCGAGGTAGAGAAGAAGGTAGAGAAGAAGGTGAAATTAAAAAAGCCCGTATCGCCATTCTCAATATGCTCAAAATGAATACGTTCCCCTTGGAACAAATTGCGGATATCTTAGATGTCGAACTCAATTTTGTCCTAAAAGTCAGAGAAGAATGGATTTTGAATCCTCTCTTATCTGCTTAAATACCCCTCAGTATTTTTATTAAAAAAGCCGATGTTCCCATATGAAACATCGGCTTTTTCACTTCACTAAAAACATTTTTCATGCCTCATACAAAAGGATAATATCATTTTCGCTCCTTCTTTCCTCACAAAGGGCAGGCAATACTCGTATAGACGGGTTGCCCAGTATTGCTAACAGTCATCCGCCAACATTGCCCATTTGGGGATTTCATTATGATGCCACTATTAACACTTTCAATATAAATATCGCCATTTTTTACTTGAAGTTTTGATTTTGGAGTAC
>JANMJN010000417.1:0-8251 GCA_031371355.1 Saprospiraceae bacterium | reverse complement strand
GACCGACTCGGAGCGTGGTTGCAGGAGCGATTAGAGCGTGTCGCACGAGTCAAAAACTTAATGGCGATAACAACATCCGAAGGCGCAACTGGATCGCCTGAGAGCGCAATCAATGTGGATTTAACAATGGTCCGCTACGGCTCGACAACTGATGGAAACTCTGTGGTTGTCAAATGGGAAAACGGCCGTACCGTGAATAAGGGAGATATCGTCGCATTCCGCGTCAACAATTCCGGTCGCGAGGCCGTGGATGTGACGTTATTGTTTATCGATGCGGACTATGGGATTACGGCGTTTTTTCCGCAGGCCGGACAAACCGGCGATGCTCGCCTGGCAGCAGGCAAAGAATTCATAACGCGACGATCGAGAGCAACACCGAGCAACGGCGTCGAACACATGCTGTTAATTTCAGTTCGCGCCGAAGCACAACGAATGCCTGTCGATTTTACCTGCCTTTCTCAGCGAAGCTTGGAACGAGTGCAAGTCGCTCGGGGATCGGTAAACAATTTAGATTCCCCCCTGGGAGTCGTTTTCCAAAAAGCAATGTTTGGAAGAGGAAACACGCGGGGGCTTGAAAGCGGAAACCTCGATACGCATATCATCAAATCCCTCTCGTGGCAGACAGAATGAAAGCCCCCGAAGACATCAGTTTGGTGTGGCTAAGTTGTTAAAAAAGGTAAGAAATGTGAATCAAAATCTATTACTTTCCCCTTCTCGGTATTTTCATACTGAGGGGGGCTTTTTTTTCTTTCAAAATCATCTAAAATTACCTTGTCATTCTTTTTTGAAGTTGAATGCAAATCGTATATGAGTCTCAATATGTATCAACCAAAGACTTGATTTTCAACCCTTTATTTACTTCCTCAAGAGAGGCTTTTGTTTTCAAAAAAACATTATATGTTTGCGTAGGTACTACGTCAAAATAGTTGTCAGAAAACACCCCCTCAGTATCAAGACTCAAACAAACGTTTTTTAACAACGAAGGCGAAGTCAAACGGATATTATAACCACCTTCAACTGCTGTTACTTCTTTGATAATAGTTACATTTTTTTCTAATATTAAATCTTTAGGTTGTGCAAAATAGAATGTGCGAGAAAATGCAGGAAGACCTTTTGGACGAAAAGTAATCAATACGAGACATGTTTTGGAACTTTCGTTTTGAAGCATATTTTTGACCCTGTTTTCATAAAAAACCGCCGACGAGTTAGCATTTACGTTCACATATCGACCATCCATGAAAATAGTATGTCCTTCAAAATCCATCGTTTGAACAAATAATTCACCTTCAAAACCGTTCAATTGGTCATTGACAATGTGAATTTCCAAGATATCTTTTTTCACAATGGGTGAAACCAACACATTGGCATATACATCACGTACCGCATATTGCAAGGCTTTCCATCTACCAAAATTGTCAATGCTTGACCACGAAGCCCCTTGCCATACATCATTCAACTGCCAATACAAACTACCCATACAAGTAGGCATAGAACGGCGTTGCGCTTCAATCGCCCGACGAATTCCGTCAGCTTGAACAAGTTGACTAACATAAACAAAATCTGCAAAAGTCTTAGGTGTACGAAAACTTTTGTCCATGTATTTTTTCATCAAAGCATTGCCTTTAGGATGTTTTTGATGTGCCAACATGACTTCAGATTCTAATTTGAGGTCGTGCGGTTCCGTAAAACTTTCTATGGTTTTCCATTCAGGAAAGGACTGAAAACCATATTCGGAAGCAAAACGGGGTATTTTCTCTTCAAAATGTTCAAAAGGTTTTTCATCATGCCACACAAACCAATCGTGGTTGTCCCCCTCTGTATAACTCTTGTTATTGTAGCGTCCAAAGCGTGGTGAGCTTTCATAATAGCCCGTGTTGGTATTGTCACTCACAGCTTTAGGCAATATTTTTTGAAAAAGGTCTTGATATGCCTTCCAAATATATTCTTTCTGGTCAGGGTTAAAACGTGGTTGCCAACCCCAATTGTTCCATGCTTCGTTGATTTCGTTGTTGCCACACCACAAAGCCAAGCTACTGAAATTGCGTAAGCGTTGTACTTGTTCAACAGCTTCAATTCGTGCGTTTTCTAAAAAAGCGGCATCACCAGGATACATCGCACAGGCATACATAAAGTCTTGCCAAATCAACACCCCCTTTTCATCACAAGCTTCGTAAAACGCATTGGGTTGATAAATACCGCCACCCCAAACCCGCAGCATATTCATATTGGCACCGATAGCCGCATCAATCGTCCTTGAAATATCTTCTTTTTTAACCCTTTCTTCAAAAAAATGAAGTGGAATCATATTTGAACCTTTAGCAAAAACAGGTACGCCATTGAGTTTGAAGAAAAAACTTTCGCCAACCGCATCCTTTTCTTGGACTAATTCGAGCGTCCGCAAACCGTGTTTCATTACTTTTTCATCAGATTGCCCCCCCTCTCCGAAGGAGTCCTTTCGGACAGTATAAACGCTAATTTTTACATCATACAGATAAGGTTTCCCCAAATTATACGTCCACCAAAGTTTAGGTGAAGGCATTACGACATCGACATGGGCGATATTTGGACCAACTTTTAAAGCTGCTTTTTTTGAATAAAGCGTATCGCCAAAATGGACATCAACAGTTACAGTCGTTTCTATGCTGGATTCAATACTTACTTGTGCATCAATAATTGCCGAATCCGTTGTTAATTGGATCTGCTTCAAAAAAACATCTGTCATTTTGACATCTTCCCAAGTCTGAATTTCAGCGGATTGTAAGCCACAGGTCACTAACCTTGGACCCCAATCCCAACCATAATGAAACCCCGCTTTGCGGGTATAGACCCTTGTATTTTCTGGATTCGCGGGCAAATCAGTATAAGCGTTATTCGCTGCCGTTTTTTCCTTTGAAATAGGCGAAGTGAAGTATATTTTTAAAACATTTTCTTTTGGCTGTAAAAAATGACGCACATCGGCTTTCCAAGTCCGAAACAAATTATTGCCTTTGATAACCAAAGCATCATTCAAGTAAACGTCTGCATAAGTATCTAAACCGTTGAGTATCAATTCAACATGTTTTGCCAATAACATATCGGGCGTGGCATCAAATCTTTTTTGAAAAATCCAATCACTTTTTTCTAACCATTGCAAGCGCGCTTCGTTATTGCGCACAAATGGGTCTTCGATAGCCCCATTTTCAAGCAGTGCGTTGAGCACTGTATTCGGCAACTGTGTGTTATAGCCATCACTTTTAATATCTTGCCCTAATGCATCAATGGGTGGAGATAACTCAAGTGCCGATTGAAATGACCAATCGCTGTTAAGTGAAGTGGTATGGATGCTTTGTGTACGTATATTCGTCGAAATCATCAAAGTCAGTAGCGTTACTTTAATATAAATGTGAGTCATTTAATCAGAAATGTATATCCCAAAAAATAATTGTAATAGGAAATAAATTGATAGAATACTGAGGGGGTTAATTGGTTTATTATTGATTAATAATCAATAAAACGAAAAAAAACTATCATTAATTTTGGAGATAAGCTATTGATTTTCAATCCTTTTTATCAAAAATACATATCGGATATTTTTTCAAATATCCGATACGTACGCGCTTCAAAAGTTATTGTATTAAAAATAAAATGTGCTGTATTTGTTTAAAAACAAAAATTTCAGCTCATAAATTGTGAAAACATTTTCCAAATTGGGTTATTTGGAATATCTGCTTCAATGTCAATTTCAACTTTAGTCACGGGATGAATGAAACTCATTGAACGGCAATGCAAGCAAATAGAGCCGTCTGCATTAGCTTTAGGCGCACCATATTTGACATCGCCTCTGATTTTGCAACCAATAGTCGCCAATTGCGCGCGGATTTGATGCGACCGCCCTGTTGTTGGATTTACTTCAAGTAAATGTTGATTGCCCAAACTTGCAATCAATTCGTAAGTCAACTCGGCTTCTTTAGCCCCTGGATGACGACGACTTGGACCATCGAGTACCTTCGTGATGTTGCGTTCGCGGTCTTTATCAAGGAAATGAACCAATTTACCACTCAAAGGGTCTGGTCTTTCATTCACAATCGCCCAATACGTTTTATGCACTTCTCGGTCAGCAAAAAGTTTATTGACGCGTTCAAGAGCTTTGCTGGTTCGCGCAAAAATGACCGCACCTGAAACAGGTCGATCAATGCGATGACACACACCGAGAAAGACATCTCCTGGTTTATCATAGCGAATTTTGATGTATTCTTTCACCATATCATCAAGAGGTCTGTCGCCTGTTTCATCACCTTGTACCAAAACACCAGCTGGTTTATTGACAGCAATAAGGTGATTGTCTTCGTAAATAACTTGTAACTTCATTAAATCAAATTGTTATTATGCTAAATGGACTAATATCGTTTAGCCATGTCGCTTATTTTGGGTGCAAAATTAGTAAAAATACTGAGGGGGTGTTCATCCTTGAATTGATAAGAAAAATAAAGAAAAATAGTCGCGACAAAAAGTGACAAAAAGAGATAAAAAAAAGAAGGATTCTACGAATTTACTGTAAAATTGCAACATTATTTTACAACTGAGCAAACTATAAATATGGATAACCTACAACGCTACCTTCAAATGGCTATGGACTGGGCTATTGTTTTCTTACCCAAAGTCTTACTCGCCATCATCATTTTTTGGATTGGAATCCGACTTATCAACAAATTGAATATCCTAACGAATCGAAGTCTAGGGATGCGGAATGTTGACGCTACAATCCGCCCTTTTTTTGCTTCCCTGGTGGATATTAGTTTGCGTATTGTACTTTTTCTAATTGTTGCAGGAATATTTGGATTTGAGATTTCATCTATTATTGCACTTTTAGGGGCATTGGCTTTTGCCGTTGGTTTAGCTCTTCAAGGCAGTTTAGGGCATTTTGCAAGCGGTATTCTTTTGTTGATTCTAAAACCATACAAAGTAGGCGACGAAATAAAGGTGGCAGATGCAGAGGGCTTCGTCGTGGAAGTTCAAGTTTTTAATACCATCTTGAGAACCTCCGACAACCGTTTCATCACCGTACCGAATGGTTTGGTTACATCTGGAAATATCATCAATTACACAAGTCAAGGCAATCGGCGTGTGGATATGACCTTCATTGTTGATGAACCCAATATCGTGTCAAAAGTAAAACAGGTAATTGAAGAGTCGGCGGCAGCTTGTCCGTTTATTTTGCAAGACCCGCCTTTGGAATTATTTCTTGAACATTTTGATTGCGACGAATTGCATTTTGCTGCTCGCCCATGGTGCAAAGCAGAGGATTATTGGAAAGTATGGGCTTTTATGCAAGAGGCTGTTAAAAATGGCTTCGATGAAGCCGAGTTAACTGGCAATATTCACTATATCCAAATGGTTCAAGATAGGAATGACTTGCATGAATCACGATGACAAATTCCTCTCCCTCAGTTTTTTTTACATAAACATACTTAAACTACATGAAAAACTACATATTTTTCCTAACACTTTGTTTAAAAGTCACCCAAATAGCACTGGCTCAATCGTCATTCCAAAAAACTTATTGTAACCCCGTTGACATCAATTATCAATATAATTTTGAGCAACTGAATGAAAAAATTTCATATCGTTCAGGTGCAGACCCTGTTATTGTTAATCATAAAGGCGAATATTATCTCTTTGCCACTATCTCAGGTGGTTATTGGCATTCAAAGGACTTGATTCATTGGGCTTATATAAGACCTGACAAGTGGCCCTTTGAGGATATGTGCGCACCCGCCGCCTTGTCGGTGCGCGACACCTTGTTTCTTTTTCAATCTACATTTGAACAAAGACCGATTTTGTATTCTACAAAACCTGAAAAAGGTGAATTGAAGTTTTTTAATCGCTGGATGCCTCGTCTGCCAAAAGACATTGGACCCTGGGACCCTGCTATTTTCCATGATGAAGATACCGATCGTTGGTTTATGTATTGGGGTTCATCGAATGTCTATCCTATTTTTGGTGCCGAATTAGATTATTCAAAAAAACTGGCTTATAAAACCAACTACAAAGGCTTAATCACGCTTAATCCAAAGCTGCATGGTTGGGAACGATTCGGTAGAGACCACCGCGACACCATCACGCCTTTTACTGAGGGGGCATGGATGACTAAACACAACGGCAAATATTACTTGCAATACGGTGCGCCAGGTACTGAATATAATGTGTATGCCAACGGCACTTATACCAGCAATGACCCAATGGGTCCATTCACGTATGCACCTTACAATCCAGTTTCATATAAACCCAATGGTTTTTTGACGGGCGCAGGTCATGGCAATACATTTCAAGACAATTATGGCAATTATTGGCATACAGGCACGCCTTGGATAGCGGTTAATTGGAATTTTGAACGCCGAATTGCCCTATTTCCAGCAGGCTTTGACAAAGAGGATCAAATGTTTAGCAATACTCGTTTTGGTGATTTCCCTCATTATTTACCTACAAAAAAGTGGACGAACAAAGATGATTTATTCACTGGTTGGATGTTGTTATCTTATAAAAAACCTTGTGGGGCATCGTCTGTCAGAGATACTTTCCGTGCATCAAGAGCTACTGATGAAAATCCACGTACCTTTTGGGTTGCTAAAGAAAACAAAGCAGGTGAATGGTTGACTGTTGATTTAGAAAAAGAACACGATGTCAAAGCCGTACAAATTAATTTTACGGACTACAAATCAGACATATTTGCCAGTGATTCAACGGTTTATACGCAATATAAAATTCTACATTCATTAGATGGTGCAAAATGGGAGACTATAGCTGACTCGACGAGTGAAAAAACTGACCGTTCCAATCCTTACTTTGAATTAGAAAAACCAATTCGCACTCGTTTTATACGCTACGTCCATATTTATTCAAAAACGCCCAATTTGGCTATTAGCGATATACGTGTCTTCGGCAATGGTTTTGTCAAAGCCCCTGAAGTACCTTTAACCTTTGGCGTACTTCGTGACCCAAATGATGAGCGCAATGTCTTTATTTCATGGTCAAAAGTCTCTAATGCTGTCGGTTACAATATCCTTTGGGGTATTAACCCAAATAAATTGTACCAAACCTATCAAGTGTGGGCTGACGAAGGGAATAAATTAGAAATTCGTGCATTGACCCTTGGTGAACGTTATTTTTATGCCATTGAAGCGTTTAATGAGAATGGTGTTTCAGAAAAGAGTGCGGTTATTTCGGATAAGGAAAAATGAAAATATTTTCATTTATACGTAATTTTGCCTTATATTTGAGTGCTATTTCGGGCATAAACTTTGTCTAAAAATCAATTTTTTATGGATTTCAGTTTTCTCAATATTCGGTTTTTAGACATCATAGACATTGTTGTTGTCGGCTATCTCATCTACGAAATCTATCGTTTACTGAGGGGGTCAGTCGCCTTCAATATTTTTGTGGGTGTGGTAATGCTGTATATGTCGTGGTGGTTGGTACGCGCCTTGAAAATGGATTTATTGACCTTGATTCTAGAGCAATTTGTCCGTGTTGGTGTTATCGTTATTGCGATTATATTTCAACCAGAACTGAGGCGTTTTCTACTACTCATCGGCAATCAAACACTCCGTAGAAGGTTTAATTTTTTAAAACCTGAACAACACAATGGCGATAACAGCTTAGTAATCAAAGAGTTAGAATCAGCTATTCTCGAAATGGCTGATTCTGAAACAGGTGCTATTATCGTTTTGGCAAACAACGCCACGATGTTGCAATACTCCGAATCAGGCGTTGTTTTAGATGCCAATATTTCTAAACCACTTCTCATCAGTATTTTCAACAAAGAGTGTCCCATGCACGATGGAGCGGTTATCATTTCAGATCATAAAATACATGCCGCCGCATGTATTTTACCCTTGAGTGAAAGTCCTTCGCTGCCACCTGAAGCAGGTTTGCGCCACCGTGCAGCTGTTGGCATCACCGAAACTGCTAATGTAACAGCATTTGTTGTGTCAGAAGAAAGTGGTCAAGTAGCGATGGCACATGAAGGAGAGTTGACAATGGATATTGATAAAACAACATTAGCCGTTTTATTAGAAAAACATTTTGAATAGACCCCTCTTTATTTTAAACAAAATATTCATTATCAACGATTTATCAATAAAATAAAATCAATAATTTTATGGAAAAAGTCCAATCTTTTATCAACGACAACAAACAACGATACCTCGACGAACTGCTCGACATGCTCCGCATCCCCTCAGTATCAGCCGACCCAAAACACGCAGAAGACATG
>JANMJN010000384.1:0-1697 GCA_031371355.1 Saprospiraceae bacterium | reverse complement strand
GCCTTCAAAAGAGAATCAGAAGTGGCTTTTTCATTGCTCAAATACAGAATAACGCCTTCAATAGCTTGATAACTTGGCAATAAAAAAGAAGCATATTTAACACCGACTTGCACTTGTTTTTGCGCTAATTTCAGATAGGCTTCTTCGTCGGGTTTGAGCAAAGCGATGGTGTAAAACAAGCCTTCCAGATTGTCCCAGCACAATGTATAATTACCCAATTCTTTACGCAACAATTTTTGCGAAGTATCAAACTGAACGAGCGCATCAAATGTACCCGGTTGGTCTCGAGCTTGTTGTAAACTCTGCCAACCTCGTAGGAACATTTTAAAAGAGTCCTGGGCATATTCTTTCACCTTTTCAATGACTTCATACTCCCCCCTCAGTATAGCGAGTTCAATGACGATTTTTGCCAATACCGGGCGGTCTTTGGGATCAAATGTATCTATTTTTTCAACCGTATAATGATAATAACCATCAACTTCTTCAAGGTTTTTAAGGGTTTTGGTAAGCTTTTCTATCAATAAAAAAGAGCGAATATTGCTGTACGTCCATTCCAATTTTTCGAGGTCAAAAGGTTGAGGCAGAAAGTAGCCTAACAAGTCTTTTTTATGATTAATAATAACGTTGTAGTATTGTTTGAAAGGCGTTATATAGCCTTGATAATAAGCCAACCGCAAGTCTCTAAATTGCCTATCCACGCCGTTATATGACCAATTTTGACCGTAATACGTGTTCATACGCGCCTCAATCAGCGCAATCACACCCCGCAGTTCGGGGTCTGTATGCCACAAATTTTCACATAAATAATCTGCAAAAACGGTGTTGATACGGATGGTATCGTTTTTCTCTTTTTTAAAGAAACCCATTTGCGTCAACTTTTCCAGAACGTTTCTCACATCTATACTAGACATGGGTTGACTGCCTTTCATAATGCCCGAAGCAGCATTAAAAACTTCAGCCAATTTGGTATGTGACAGCGTTTCCCAAATCATAGTTCCAATTTTTGTCAATCGTTGTTCGCTCGTTGTGAGGGTTTTATACTGCTCAAAAAGTTCTTTTGGGTTAGAAAGGTATTTATAAATGACCTTGGGAACTTCTGGTTTAGGCGGCGGTGGCATAGTGACTACTTTCGGTTGCATGGCTTGTTTTACCTCATTTTGGACATGCGGTTGAGGCATTAATTTTCTGATTTCCAAGAGTGTTGCCACAACGTGTTTACAGACATCGCCATCGTAAGGGCAGCTACATTCCCACTCTTTTACAAAATCGTCGCTTATGTAAATTTCAACTTCATAGTCATCGTAAGAACCTTCGACATTTGCTGTCCAATAGCCGTCTTTATGGTCTTCTAAATCATAAACAAGCCCGCGTTTAAAGTATTTAACACCTCTTTCAACAATGGTTTTGTTGATATATTTATCAAAATTTTGTATGGTAAAAGACATGATAGTGCGTTGGTTAGTATGAAATAATGTTGTTTTAACATAGTATTTTGTGGGTTTTGATGGACAAATGTACGGATTTAGGGGTTTTTAATCTTTGTTTTGTAAAGAAAAAGTTACCCCCTCAGTATAAAATCAAAAGAGGTGAAAACATTGCGTTCTCACCTCTTGTTGTATCCAACTTTAAACTTATTAATCATGGAAATTCAAGCCATGCGTCGTCGCTTTCACATAATTTTTCCGAATGGTAAAGTC
>JANMJN010000381.1:0-1578 GCA_031371355.1 Saprospiraceae bacterium | reverse complement strand
TGCTTCACCAGACTTGGGTGGCATCAAACGGGCGCGGAATTTTGGTCGCGTGTTGGGTCGTGAGTTTATTACTTGCTCAAAATATCGCAAAAAAGCGAATGAAATTGCCGAAATGAATGTCATTGGCGATGTGGAAGGCTTTGATGTCGTCCTTGTTGACGATATTGTGGATACCGCAGGGACTTTGTGCAAAGCAGCTGAAGTCATTATGGATAAAGGGGCAAAAAGTGTTCGCGCCTTGGCTACGCATCCTGTTTTGTCGGGCAAGGCTTATGACAATATCAATAATTCAGTTTTAGCAGAACTTGTTGTCTGTGATACTATTCCGCTGAAACAAGAATCAGATAAAATAAAAGTCGTTTCAACGGCGAAACTTTTTGCCCGTGCCATTCGCAATACGCATGAAAATCGCTCTATTGAAGCGCTTTTTGAACATTCGGTTGATTGATTTTTATGGATTTAAGTATCTGAAATAAGGAATTATTTTCAAAATCCCTCCCCCTCAGTATTTTTTCTAATTTGAGGTTTAAATTTTGATTTTAAAGACCGTATTTTGTATCATAAATTAAAACAAATAAAGAAATGGATACGAATCGTATTGAAATCAATCCTAACATAATGATGGGTAAACCTGTCATCAAAGGTACACGCATCACAGTTGAAAGTATTTTAGAAGAACTTGCAGAAGGCGCAACTTCCGAAGACTTACTTGAAGCATATCCAAGATTGACAGCTATTGATATTTTAGCAGCACTTGGATTTGCTGCACAATCGCTTAAAGGAGAATCTATTTATCAAATCTCCCAAGCCGTATGATTCGATTTGTTACAGATGAAGGCGTGGATGCACCCATTGTTAGATTAATACGCCAACATGATTTTGACGTTTTTTATATTGCCGAAGAATCGCCAAGTATTGACGATACCATTGTTTTGCAAAAGGCAAATACAGAAAACCGTATTCTTATCACCAAAGACAAAGATTTTGGTGAACTTGTCTATCGGTTACGCCAAGTACATACAGGAGTAATTTTGACCAGATTAGAAGGCTTAAAGCCGCAACATAAAGCAGAAATTGTATTGTCCGTTATTCAAGGGTTCATTTACGGTTATTCAGCCTGGTATTGTACGTATTCGTAAATTTTAGAATTAAAGAAAGGCGATAAAACTTCAAAATAAGTTTTATCGCCTTTTGTTTTTTGGAAAAACATACCCCTCAGTATTTTTTTATAATTTAAGAAAAGACATTAACTTAAATTATGAATCGTTGTATTTGCAAGATAATTCATTTTCTTAAAATAAAGATATTTATAATTTAAGATGGAGACAAATACAAAACATATCAGCGCATTTTCGTAAAAAAAAGAGGTGCAGAACAACTTTAACATTTGTTCTACACCTCTTTTTGATGTCATATATTATGACTGAAAATCTAAAAATCAATTACCGCCCCCAACTTGCTTCTCACGTTCTTTCGCTCGTTTCAGCTTCTGCATCTGGTTTTCGCCGCCACCAAATTGTCTTTGATTGCCTTTAAAGATTTCAAACCGTGACATTTGTGGTTTAGGTGGAAAATAAT
>JANMJN010000367.1:0-2034 GCA_031371355.1 Saprospiraceae bacterium | reverse complement strand
CTCCTGTTTGCCTTTTACAAACAACAAATCATTGTTGGTTAATGCAGCAAATTTTTGTATAAGATGACCTTTTTGCTCTTCCCAATTACCTTTTAATACTATCATGATTATAATTTTTAATATTATGCTGCAATGAATTATTACATCTCTGCAAAGTTGGGTATCTATAGGAAGATAAGCGTTATACAATTTTAGGATTAAGTTGCAAAATTCACACATCTTCATAATCTTACCTTATTGTCTCATTCGCCCACAAGCCCCCCCTCAGTATAAATAAGAAATCTCGCTCATCCTATCCTTTCCAAAGACTTGATCGGGTCAAGAAACCATACAAAAGAAACTTTTGAGGATAGTAATGCCTCATATTGGGGTCAAAATTGCTCATATCTGCCGTTTTTTGAACAGACAAGGCGATGGAATATCTTTTGAAGATTAATTTATAAACCTTGCAATGTGTGAATCATGTAATTTATATTGAAAATTGTGTAACGCTTTTTTTTTTGAACAGACTCACCTTTGCATCATTAAATAATCGTAAAGTAAAAACAACAGACATGAAAAATATAACCCAATTTAAAACAGCATTATTCCAAATGGTTCTGATGATAGTTGCTACTGTAATTGGTATCCCTTCAATAGTATCCATTAAAAACCCGAGGACATTGATATTGACTTTAGCAAATACAATTTGAAGTAATACTCATCCATTTATCATTAATTCATCATTAACAATTAAAATAACATTATGGGCAATCTCCTTTATCTCGTCGCTGTCGTCTTAATTATTTTTTGGGCAATTGGATTTTTTGCATACAGTGCAGGTGGCATCGTTCACATTCTGCTTGTTATTGCAGTCATCGCCATATTGTTGAGAATTATTCAAGGCAAGAAAGTCGTATAAAGACTTTATACAAATTATTATGAAGGCTATTCATTTCCGCAAAGTATTGTAAGCAAACCCAATGTGCTCAAATACTGAGGGGGGCAATCAAACACTTTTCGAATGCTTTAGCGACACAAACATTTTTTTAAACAATTAAAAATATTCAATTATGAACTCATTCAAAGCTTTAGTAGGCGTATTAGCAGGTGTTGCGGCAGGTGCTGCATTAGGTATCTTATTCGCTCCTGAAAAAGGTGCAACCACACGGAAGAAAATTTCGAGAAAAGGCAATGATTATGCAAGTGGATTAAGCGACAAATTCAATGAATTCGTTGACGGCATGACTCAGAAATTTGAAAGCTTGATGGCTGAAACGACAAAGATGGCTGAAAATGGCAAAGCAAAAGCAGAATTAGCCATCAATGAAGTCGCTACTTCGGTAAATTCAAAAGCGAAGGAGCTAACTAAATAAACGCTTTACAAAATAATAAGCGACAGACAGAATTTGGGAATGTGTGAAATTATCTTGTTTTAATCGATCCATACTTTTTTTTTATTTTCAACAATTTAGAAAACCCATTGACTAATTGCACTTATTACCAAAGTCTGTTGCTTATTATTTTTTTGTTGCTGCACGTATAAAAAACAATTAATATGGAAATGCCGCCGAGTTTAATAGAATCGTTGTTTGAAAGAGTCGAAGCATACGGCAAAACGACCTTAGAACTGTCAAAGTACAAAGTGATTGAGACGATGAGTGTTGTCATTACTTTGTTAACATCTCGATTCATCGTTTTCATCGTCATGGTGCTATTTGTTTCTTTTTTGAGCTTTGGTATGGCACTCTACTTAGGTGATTTACTTGAAAAACCTTACTTCGGTTTCTTTATTGTCGCAGCATTTTACCTCGTCTTGGGGGTTATTTTGTTTTTTTCTCTTCATAAATGGATTAAAGAACCCATTAGTGATTTATTGATTTCACAATTGGATAGTGATGGCTTATCTCTTAACAATCGGGAGGAGGTATAAGGATAATTTAGTAAAAAATAAAACGGTCATGCAAAAGATAAATTCAGATACAAGTATTAAAGATGCCATCCTTGAACTTGAAGCGCAGCAAGCCAATGATGCGAGAATGTTGAAAGAACAAT
>JANMJN010000356.1:0-2304 GCA_031371355.1 Saprospiraceae bacterium | reverse complement strand
CCGCAATTGTAGATATCAAAACCCGAGAAGGCAACAAAACCCGTTTTTCTGGCTTGGTCAGTGGCAGTCCTTTTCAAGCCAAGGCATTGATTGAAGGTCCTTTGGTGAAACTCAAAAAGGAAGGCGGTCCCAGTATCTCTTTTATCTTTACAGGTAAACAATCGCTATTACCGCAAACTTCTAAAACGCTCTATGATTATGCTCGAAAAGACTCCACAGGCTTACCGTTTGACTATACTGACTTTTATGGCAAAGTGTCCTTAGTCGCTTCGGGTGGCAGTCGTTTGAATTTTTTTGGTTTTAAATTCAACGAAGGGGTCAATTAACCCGATATCGCAGATTTGAAATTGAAAACAAAAGGTTATTGAGCTAACATACAGCTTATTCCTGCGGGTATGAAGATGTTGGTAGGTGGTTCTTTAACGGCTTCTAATTACAATATTTCGCTCAAAGAAGCGGATCCAACGCCCCGCACAAGCGGCATCAGTAGTTTTGCAGGAGGACTTGATTTTACAGTCTTTGGCAATCAAAGTGAATTGAAATACGGTGTTGAAATCAGTGGTTTCACAACGGATTTGGGCTTCCGAAATCCATTAGGTTTTGATTTCAAACAAAATGAAAATACAACTGAACTGGCAGGTTATGTGCGCTATCGTCGAACATTTAATAAATTGGTCATTGAACCGAGTTTGCACATTCACAACTACAATGCGTTGGGCGAAACGACTTTTGAACCCCGTTTTGCCGCTAAATTGAATGCTTCGGAGAAGTTTCGCTTCAAGTTTTCAGGCGGTTTGTTTTCTCAAAACCTCATTTCGACGGTTTCAGAAAAAGACATTGTCAACCTTTTTGTCGGTTATATCAGTGGACCCGAAGAGAAACTTTTAAATCCCGACCGCACAGCTAATGTCACTTCAAAATTGCAAAAAGCGATGCACATCATCGGCGGTTTTGAGATTGATTTGTCCAAAAAATGGGACTTAAATATTGAAGGTTATTACAAAAAATTCAATCAACTCATTGACATCAACCGCACAAAATCCAAATTTACAGACCCAAACTACATTACCGAAAACGGCGATGCGTATGGCATTGATTTTTCAACAAAATATGCAGATAAAGATTGGAGCATTTGGGGAACCTTCTCCCATGCCTACGTCACGCGTTTCGACGGCGATACCAAACTGACCTATCCAACCAATTTTGATAGACGGAACAATATGAATATCGTAGCGACTTACGCCTTTGGCGACAACAATTCGTGGGAAACCTCGCTGCGTTGGAACTATGGCAGCGGTTTTCCATTCACACAAACCGTTGGTTTCTACACAAAATTCCCTTTTACTGAGGGGGTCAATACCAATATCAATACGGGCAATCCTGACTTAGGCATCATCTATTCGTCAAAAAGAAATGGTGGTCGTTTGCCCGATTATCATCGTTTAGATATGTCGGTCAAAAAGGCGATTAAGTTTACAAAATACGTCGGTTTAGATGTCGTGGCGAGTGCTACAAATGCCTATAACCGCGAAAATATCTTTTATTTTGACCGTGTGAGTTATAAACGGGTCAATCAGTTGCCGATACTGCCGAGTTTAGCGGCTACTTTTCATTTCTAATCTTTAGACCACTGATGACGCTGATTTGACTGGTTTTCACTGATTTCTTTGTCATCCAGTAGGAACTAAAAAATCAGTGAAAACCAGTCAAATCAGCGTCATCAGTGGTCAAAAAAACCTAAAATCATGTCAAAAGCTGAAGCCTTAGTTTATCTCATCGTTGCATTGGTCGTCTTTGCAGTCGGGTCATATCTGTTTTACAGATTGATGGTTTATTTTTTTAACAAGCTGGATAACAAGAAGTGAATTTTATGGTTTGTTGGTTATTGGGGATTGGTTATTGGTTATGTCCAAAACAAATAACTAACTCATGTTACGCAGAGCAAAGCCCGTCAGGGCTGACACCGTTTATAGAAAAGTCATGACAAATGAATCCTAAGGTGCGTAGCACCGACACCGATTATGTGTCAGTTTAAAGCTGAATTGGATAAAAATCAAGCGCACTATTCGGTGACGGTGCTACGCACCTTAGAAAAATAGCTTGATTTAATTTCTATAAACGGTGTCAGCCCTAACGGGCTTAAATAAAACACTGAGTAACATGAGTAACAATCTCTAATAACCAACAAACCAATTAATACTGCCACACATCAAGGTGTTTCACAAATATCTTAGCCAAATTTTCGGCATCAGAAATGCCGCGATGATGAATGCCCGTAAACTCAAAGCCCTCACGTTCCACTGC
>JANMJN010000352.1:0-2465 GCA_031371355.1 Saprospiraceae bacterium | reverse complement strand
ACGGGCATGATTTATCAAAAATTGTCGTAACAAAGAACTGCCAACAACTGCCGCACCATGAACACCTAACGCCTTTCCAAACGTATGCACCCGCGCCCAAACAACCGATTCTAAGCCTAATTGAGTGACTAAACCCTCTCCTTTTGCGCCATAAACGCCTGTGGCATGTGCTTCATCAACAATAAGCGCCGCATTGTATTTTTGACAAACGGCTGCGATTTCAGCCAAAGGCGCAAAATCACCATCCATAGAATAGAGCGATTCGACAGCGACATATTTTTTGCCCCCCTTCCCGAAAGAATCGGGATTTCGTACCTCAACAGTAGTTTCCAGTTTTTTCACTAAATCATTTAAATCATTATGTTTGAATTTGACACGTTGTGCCAAACTCAAACGCATACCGTCATGCACACTCGCATGAATGTATTCATCGTAAATAAAACAGCTGTTTTTGTCGCCAATGCTTGAAAATAAACCCACATTTGCCATGTAGCCAGTATTAAAAATCAAAGCGGCTTCGGCATTGTGAAAAGTAGCAATGTTCTTTTCGGTCTGTTCCGCAAGAAGTGAATTACCAGAAATAAGGCGAGAACCGGTGCTGCCATGTGTCATTTTGGAGGTGACAGATGCAGCGGCGAATGAAGGATTTTGGGCAAAGCCCAAATAATCATTTGAAGAGAAATCAATCAAATCATCGGTCAAAAGCAGCTTGCGTTCTAAACCCGCAGCCCGTCTTTTTTCCAAAGATTCTTCTAAGAAAGTATCGAAAAGTTGAGTCGAACTCATTGATTTTTAAATGTTTATAAACAACCTTTCCGAAAGTTTTAAACTTTCGGAAAGGTGTATATCCCCCTCAGTATCTAAGCCGCAATTTCTTCTAAAACCTCTTTTTTAACATCTTTAAAAGGCGCACGCGGCGTTAAACCCAACGTTTCAAACATCATCATATCCTCGTCAAAACTTGGATTGGGTGTTGTCAACAGTTTTTCACCTGCGAAAATTGAGTTCGCGCCCGCCATAAAACACATCGCTTGTTCCGAAAGGCTCATCTCGTTGCGACCTGCCGACAAACGCACAACGCTTTTAGGCATAATGATACGTGCTGTGGCAATCATGCGCAACATTTCGTCAATACCGACCCGATTCTGGTTTTCAAGCGGCGTACCTTTTACGGCGACTAAAGCGTTAATCGGCACTGAATCGGGATGTGTTGGCAACGTTGACAGCGTATGCAACATCTTAATACGGTCTTCATTTGTCTCGCCTAAGCCGATAATCCCACCGCTACAAACTGTCAATTGCGCCTTTCGTGCATTGTCTAATGTATTCAAACGGTCATCGTAAGTCCTTGTCGTGATGACTTTATCGTAATATTCAGCCGATGTATCCAGATTATGGTTGTAGGCAAAACAGCCTGCTTCCTTGAGTTTTTGCGCTTGTTCGTAGGTCAACATGCCCAAAGTGCAGCAAACTTCCATGCCCAAATTATTGACGGCTTCGACCATACTCAATACGCGGTCGAAGTCGCGGTTGTCTCTCACCTCACGCCATGATGCACCCATACATACCCGCGAAGCACCATGTGCTTTGGCATTTTCAGCCAAGAAAACGACCTTTTCCAAAGGCATTAAGGCATGAACATCCACCTCAGTGCTGTATCGCGCCGCTTGTGGACAATACGAACAGTCTTCAGGGCAACCGCCCGTTTTGATGGAAATGAGATTGCTGATTTGTACTTCGCTGTAAGCTGCGTTTGCCCGATGAACGGTTGCCGCATCATACACTAAGTTGAGGAGAGGACGGTAATAGATTTCCGTGATTTCTTCGATTGTCCAATTGTTCTTTATCTTCATAAACTTATCGGGTGTATTGATTTTGGGGCGAAATTATTACTTTTGCGGACTTTTTTAAAATAATAAACCAATTTTAATTTAAACACATAGTCATATAGTACACATAGAGTATTGATTATCAATATTATACGACTAAATGCTTAGTTATTTTTAAAATCAAACAAAAATGTCAAGACAAAAAATCGTTGCAGGTAACTGGAAAATGAATAAAACACATGCTGAGGCAGTGAGTTTGGCGCAAGCCTTAACCGAAAAATCACTGCCTTCGGACGTGAAAGTTATCGTTTGCACCCCCTCAGTATTTTGTGCTGAAGTGGGCAAAATTTTAGCGAATCACAAAACTTTGAACGTGGGTGCCCAAAATTGTCACCACGAAGAAAGCGGTGCTTACACTGGTGAAGTTTCGGCTTCAATGCTACAAAGCATTGGTGTTCAATACGTTATCGTTGGTCACTCTGAACGTCGGGAGTATCAAAAAGAGACAAGTGCCGTGTTGGTTAAGAAAGTTGACCTTTTACTCGCAAAAGGCATGACTCCAATTTATTGCTGTGGTGAACCCTTGAAAATTCGGGAAAAAGGCACGCATATTCGTCATGTGGCAAAGCAAATCAA
>JANMJN010001290.1:0-2590 GCA_031371355.1 Saprospiraceae bacterium | reverse complement strand
CCCTACAGCCAATTTTATTGGTCATGCCGACCTTGCACCGCCCCGCAAAAATGACCCAAATGTCACCTTCGATTGGAAAGGGTTAGCTACAAAAGGTTTTGGCATCTGGTATGGCGATACCACAAATCTGGCAGTTCCTCTGGATTTTAATGCTATGCACGCCTTAAAGATTGTCGGTTATGACGTTAGGGACACAACGGCAGCTATTACGGTTTTCAAAAGAAAGTACTTGCAACAGGATAAAAGCCGCTTTTTAACCGACGACGACAAAAAAGTATTGTATGCTCTTTTGAAGAAGTTCTTATAATGTGTCATCTCTTCGTACCTTCGCCGAACTTTTTTTAGGATTAAAAACTCGAACGATAAAATGATTGAAACCGACGTATGTATTATTGGTGCAGGACCCGGCGGGGCGGCGGCGGCACTCCGATTAGCACAGTTAGGCATCCCCTCAGTATTGATTGACAAAGCGCAATTTCCACGTGATAAAGTGTGTGGCGATGGCATGACAGGCAGGACAGTCGCCATTTTAAATAGAATTGACCCTGAAATCATCAATACTTTAGAAAAAACACCGATTCAGACGGACTCATGGGGCGTGACTTTTTCGATGGACAACAAGCGTAATTTCCATGTACCCTTTCGGAAAAACTATAAAAAAGGTGACGACAGCACACCTTGCTACGTCGCAAAACGTATCCATTTTGACAATCATTTGATTGAAATGGTCAGAAAGCAGCCACTTGTTCAGTTTTTTGAAGAAAAAAGTATCGACAAACACGAATTTACTGAGGGGGTCGGTTGGACTGTTTCTGATAAAAAAGGAGCGTTTCAAGTACGTGCTAAAATCCTTATCGTTGCCAGTGGTCCATTGTCGCCTTTTATGCGGCACGTTGCCAATATCAAAGTTGACCCAAAGCACAATGCCGGAGCGGTGAGGGCTTATTATAAAAATGTCAAAGGTTGCCACGCCGATAATTTCATCGAATTACACTTTTTGAAAGAGCATTTGCCTGGCTATTTTTGGATTTTTCCATTACCCAATGGCGAGGCAAATGTTGGTTTCGGCATGTTAACCGAATCCATTTCTAAACGAAAAGTCAATCTTGAAAAATTGCTTTTAGACATCGTTCAAACTCGTCCCGGCATCAAAGAACGCTTTGCTGAGGCTGAATTAGATGGCAAAATCCTTGGTTTTCCGTTGCCTTTAGGCTCAAAACGCCACCAATTGTCAGGTGATGGTTATATGCTTGTGGGCGATTCAGCGAGTTTGGTTGACCCTTTGACAGGTGAAGGCATCGGCAACGCCGTTTATTCAGGCTATATCGCTGCAGACCAAGCGGAAAAATGCTTGAAAGCACAGGATTTTTCAAAGGCATTTATGGCAGATTACGATGTTCGCGTTTGGCGTGTCATGGGCACAGAATTGAATTTGAGTTACCGGTTGCAACGCATCGGCAAGTACCCCTCAGTATTCAACTTCGTTTTGTGGGTCGCTTCACGCAATGTGCAAATTTCAGACTTGGTTTATTCGATGTTCAATAATATTGACGTACGCAAAAAGGTTTTGAATCCGATTTTTTGGTTCAAAATGATTGTTAACGCCAAATAAGTATGAGTTATGAGTTATGAAAGATGCCACGTTTTTTATCCTTCATAACCATAACTGATAATTTATACTTCAAATACAGCTAATCCATAAAACCATAAATTCTTAGCCCAAGCTCGATATTGACCGGCTGTGCCTAAGACATTTCCGACCTGCACTTTGTTGACAATACCCAATCGGTTGAGCCATTTCGCAGCGGGTAACCATTTTTCGCAATGCTCAAAAGCATTGAGTAAAGAGCGGTGGACATTCGGGTTGATATTCTGCACAGTCGCGGTCTTAAAACCAGCGAGTTTAGCCATCTCTTCATGCTCCTGCCAAGTCAATAAATTTGGAATCGCTATATTGTCGTACCAAGCGCGGATATCAACGTCTTGTTGGGTCGCTTCATCCTGGGCATTCAAAAAATATTCAGCTATCACCAATCGTCCTTTCGGGCGCAAAAGCCTAAATGCTTCGCGGTAAAAAGCCGCTTTGTCTGATGCATGACATTGACTTTCTAAAGCCCAAACTACATCGAAACTGCCTGATTTAAAACCCGTCTTGCAGTAATCCTCTTGAAGAAAATGGGTTTTATCAGACAAATTCAACTGCGCAGCTATTTTTTGCGCATCTAAAACTTGACTTGCTGAAAGGGTAATACCTGTTGTTGTACATCCAATATTTTGAGCTAACCAAAAACTCGAACCTCCGACACCACAGCCCGCATCGAGTACCTTTTCTTCTGACTTAATATGGGCTAATTCTGCCATTTTGTGGTTCATATTCGCTACGGCTGCGACGTGTTTCTGTACGGTTTCATCGTAATAACCAAAGTGAATGGCATAAGTATTACGGCTATTCCAAACATAGCGGTAGTCAAATCGAGTTTTGTCGTAATATTCTTCGACGGAGGGAAAAAACATGTTGTTCTGGTTTCGTTTAGAAAATAACGCATAAAAGTAAAACCATTTATCAGATTTTCACAGCTTTCGCTAAACC
>JANMJN010000225.1:0-3250 GCA_031371355.1 Saprospiraceae bacterium | reverse complement strand
ACTTGAGGTCACAAATTGTGATCTCAAGTTGAAAGTTTTACTTCTATTAGCTCAAAATGTTTGAGGTCACAAATTGTGACCTCAAACATTTTAAAGCAAGATTTGAAGCCAACTTGAGGACGCAAATTAAGTCCTCAAATTTCTAACATCACAATTTGTGATCTTAAAAATAATCATTATCCAATAAACAATAATCAATCAACTAAGGCACTTCAACTTTATTCAAAATTTGGCTGATAATATCTTCTGACGTAATATTTTCCGCTTCCGCTTCATACGTCAAGCCGATGCGGTGGCGCAAAACATCGGGGCAAACGTTGCGAATGTCTTCTGGAATGACGTAGCCACGACGTTTCAAGAAAGCCAAAGCCTTTGATGCCGTTGCCAAAGCAATGCTCGCACGTGGGCTGCCGCCGTACTGAATGAGATTTTGTAAGTTTGCTAAACCGTATTGCTGCGGTGTGCGGGTTGCAAAAACGATGTCGAGGATATATTGCTCGATTTTTTCATCCATATAGACTTTGCTGACCACTTCCCGCGCTTTCATAATATCCGCTGTTGAAACAACGTGATTTACTGAGGGGGAGTCTCCTGTCATATTTCGACGTATGATTTCGCGTTCGTCATGCTTATTCGGATAGTCAATTTTGACCTTGAGCATGAAACGGTCAACTTGAGCTTCGGGCAACGGATAAGTACCTTCTTGCTCAATTGGGTTTTGCGTTGCGAGAACCAAAAAAGGCTCTGATAGCGGATAGGTATGTTCGCCGATGGTCACTTGGCGTTCTTGCATCGCTTCCAAAAGAGCCGATTGTACTTTTGCCGGTGCGCGGTTAATCTCATCTGCAAGGACGAAGTTGGCAAAAACAGGACCTTTACGAACAGCAAATTCTGCCTTAGATGGATTATAAATCATCGTACCAATAATATCGGCAGGTAGCAAGTCGGGGGTGAACTGAATACGGCTGAACTTGGCATTGATGGCACTGGCTAATGTTTTGATAGCCAATGTTTTAGCTAATCCTGGCATACCTTCGAGAAGGATGTGTCCCCGAGTCAAAAGACCAATCATCAAACGTTCAATCATCTGATTTTGTCCGACGATGACCTTGCCTGTTTCAGCATTGAGTCTTTCAACAAAAGAGCTGGCGATATAAATTTCTTGATTGAGTGCTTCGATGTCAACGTAACTTGTCATTATAATGTGCGGTTTGGTTGTTGCAAATAATAATTTATTGAAAAAAAATGCCCCGCTCAGTTGAGGCGGGGCAAATTTCATATTTTTTAACAGAAAAACGTTGTTAAAAAGTGTTAAATACTGAGGGGGTTGTTTTTTTCTATAAAACTAGAGAATATTGTTATTCAATAGATTATGTGGAAAAGTCGGCTGTGGTGGCTCTGGTACGTTCTTCTCTCCTTTGCGACGACGCAATTCCAGCTCCAAACTTTCCAAACCTTTTCGCATTGCCCAAAGGTGATTGGCTGAAAAAATCGGTTTCATCAAAAATGACAGGTATTTCAACAAGGGTTTTTCGGCTTCGATTTCCCAATCGTAAACGATATTACAAAACTTGCCGTCTTGTTCAAAAGTCCAGATGCCGCGACCGACAAAATCGCCGAAGGCTTCGAGTGAAAATCCAGAAAATGTATTGGGATGGACTTCCGTTACGCAGAATTGCCACTTTAAGGTATAAGGCAACCAACCTTTTGTATAGAGTTCAACGACTTTCCCTAAGCCATGTGCATCGCCTTTTTCAAGCGTTTTGACATCGAGATAAACGGAATGCCACCAACGTTTCAAGTCGTTGGCTTCTTTCAGTGTGGTATAAACTTCTTGGCAACTGCTTTCTACTCGCCAGTTTGTGATGAAATGATATTTTTTAATCGCCATTTTGTAAAGTAAAATTTTAGAAATAGACGTTGATTAAGATGGGTACAATTAAAATAAGGTCATGAAATTCAAGGTTTTATAAAGCATAATTATTTCTAAAATAAGCGACCTCAAAGTCCAAATTACCAAAGAAGTGATAGGCAGGTGTATCTTTCTGGGGTGAAGGCTTTTCGATATCAGTGGCAAAAAGTGTGACTCCAAGCGCTAAACCATCTCTGACCATTTGTTGTACAATAAAAAAATCAGGCTCAAAAACTTGGGTCATCACACCTGGAACGGGCGCATCAATAAGCAAATATGCCGTACCATTGGCATTGATTTTCATGGAACGGGCAGCTACAATTTGACCATTTTCTCTACAAATATAGTTGTACCAATGCGCCCGACCCACTAAACAGAGTAGCCAATCGGTTGTTGGAAAATGATAAATTGTGTCAATATAATTAGCCCATTCCCTCGCTGTTTCAGGCACTACTTTTTCGACCGTATAGCGTTCTGAAACAGTCATTTTACTGAGGGGGTGTCCATGTCGAAATATTCTATCCCAACCACTGATAATGCGTAAACCATTGTTTTCTAAAATATTAGACAAGTTATTTGGCTTAGAAACAGGTGAATGGTGAATATAGAAACCTTTAATACCCGATTTTCTAAACTCTGTTAAGACATCTAACAGCATTTGTTCTGTGCATGGTTCATTTATGCCTAAGTCCAAAGCTCGGTTGAACTCTCGAAACGAAATGGTCGCACAAGTCACAACAGTAATGCCGTGGACTTGACGAATGGAAAGTTTTTTTTCCTGTCGGAAATGTAGTGGTGCCGCATCTAATAAGTCCTGCCAAGCATCAATGTCAGCGTTTTCTATTTTTTTGAAAAAAACGGATAAATTTGAAGTCTCCATATTTGCTTTGATTTTTTGGGTAACATACGGATTCTTCTATTTTTTGGATTTTGAATGCCCAAAAAAACGAAGAAATTAATTTGAGGTATGATAAAACAGGAAAAGCGTTTCACTCCAAACAATTGGAATGAAACGCTTTGAAATGCCCCCCTCAGTATAAATGACTATAAAAAGGAGAATTTATGCTGCCAAACGAGCAATATGCTTCATCAAACCACTTTTAAGGTTTGCTGCTTTGTTAGCGTGGAAGCTACCGCGTTTTGCTAAACGGTCAATCATACTGACAACTTTTGGAAGGAACTTTTCAGCGTCTTCTTTTGCCGTCATTGAACGAATTGATTTGATAGCTGTACGAGTCGTTTTTTTGTAAAAACAATTTCTCAAACGACGTACTGCCAATTGACGGATACGTTTTTTTGCTGATGCGTGATGTGCCATATTATACGACTATTTTATTT
>JANMJN010001280.1:0-5378 GCA_031371355.1 Saprospiraceae bacterium | reverse complement strand
GGTGGTGCATTCAAACAAGTGTTACAAGATAGCGGTATTGGTGGTGATATAGCATTGGTTTTCAAAGATTTAGCTTTGTCTCCTTTGTTTTTAGGCTGGTTAGTTGCAACGGTCATACGTATAACGATTGGCTCGGCAACAGTGGCGGGATTGACGGCGGCGGGCATCGTTCAGCCACTTTTAAGTGACCCCACAGTAGCTGCAACAATTTCGCCGGAGCTCATGGTTTTGAGCGTCGGTGCAGGCAGTTTGATGTGCAGCCACGTCAACGACACAGGCTTTTGGATGTTTAAAGAATATTTTGGATTGAGTCTAAAAGACACGTTCAAAACCTGGACGGTCATGGAAACCATAGTCGGTCTTGTGGGCTTAATTGGCGTGTTGATTTTGAACTGGATATTAGGGTTTTAATAAATTTAAAATGCTAATTAACACATTTTGAATATCGCATATATGGACGGTTTTTGAAACGATCAGAAAACTTTTGGCGCTTTCTGATCGTATTGAGTTACGTTCATAAAATATTAAAAACGCTGTTAAAAGGATGTTTTCGACGAAAAATAAAGCAATTTCTATTAAAAAGCGATTATTATGTCTAAAATTACGCACTTAAATTTCATCTAAATTCTTAGCAAAATGAGACCAATTATGCGATTATTTATGGCTGTACTCTTGGCGGCTATCATTCTGCCCCCCCTCAGTATGGCGCAAAAAACTTTTCCACAAAACGGCGTTTTCGATGAACGTGATGGCTTATTTGCCTTCACTAACGCCACGATTATTAAATCGTGGAACGAAAAAATTGAAAATGCCACGCTTCTCATCCGCGACGGGCGCATTGAAGCCGTTGGTGCAAACATCACAATACCCAAAGACGCAGTGGTGATTGATGTCAAAAAGAAATTCATTTATCCTTCATTTATCGAAGCTTTTGGCAATTATGGTATGCCCGAAATACTCACTGCAAACGCTCAAGGTGGTCGAGGTGGTGGTGCACGTGGTGTCGAACAGTTTATCTCCAACAAAAATGGGGCTTATTCGTGGAACGAAGCGTTCAAAACGGAGTTCAACGCACACGAGGCTTTTAATCCAAACGAAAAAGACGCAGAAGTACTTAGAAGTGTGGGTTTTGGTTCAGTTGTCACGAATCAACAAGATGGTATCAGTCGTGGCTCGGCGGCGGTTGTTACTTTAGGCAATGAACGAGCGCATATTGTTTTAATAAAACCCTTTGCTGCCAACGTATTGTCTTTTTCAAAAGGCACTTCGACGCAACTATACCCCACTTCGCTGATGGGTTGCATTTCATTGATTCGTCAAACATATTTGGACGGGCAATGGTATGCCGCTGGGGGTTCAAAAGAGGAAAAAAATATCTCGCTCGAAGCATGGAATGCCTTGCAAAATGTGCCTCAAGTCTTTGATGTCGGCGACAAATTAGAAGCTCTTCGTGCTGCTAAAATTGGTTTTGAATTTGGGAAAAAATTCATCATCAAAGGAAGAGGCGACGATTATCAACGCCTTTCTGAAATCAAGGCAACGGGTAGTCCTTTGATTTTGCCTTTAAATTTCCCAGATGCTTTCGACGTAGAAGACCCTGTTGATGCCCTTCAAGTGTCTCTGACTGACCTAAAACATTGGGAATTGGCACCTACAAACCCGTCGCGAGTTGCTGCTGCAGGGATTGAATTTGCTTTTACAACAACAGGTTTGAAGAGCAAAGCCGATTTTTTGAAACAAATTCAAAAGGCTATTGAAGCGGGACTTACTGAGGGGGATGCTTTGAAAGCTTTGACCGCAACACCCTCTAAATGGTTTGGTTTAGAATCAGATTTAGGCAGTTTAGATAAAGGAAAAATCGCCAATTTTTTCATTTCTGACAAAAATGTCTTTGCAAAAGATGCTAAAATCCTCAACAACTGGGTTCAAGGTAAACCATATGTTCTCATAGATTTAGACAAAACAGAGTTAAAAGGCAGTTACAACCTCAGTATTGGCGACCAAAATTATAACCTTATGATGGGTGTGAGAGGTGAAAACACTGTCTCAAAATCGGGTGATACGACCAAAGCCAAAGTAGAAATGGCGAATGTCAAAAACACAGTCAGTTTGATGTTTACACCTGCTGGCGAAAAAGGCGTGGTTCGACTGACGGGGGTTATCGAAAACGGCAATATTTCTGGTCATGGTCAACTCATAGACGGTACTTGGGTGAGTTGGAAAGCTGAGGCAAAAGGCGCATCGGCTGGCAATACCGATGATGAGAAAAAAGCAGACCCCTCAGTATCCGCTGCTAATAAAGCAGTTGGTGACGTTATTTATCCATTTATCGCCTACGGCAAAAAGGATTTGCCAAAAGCAGAGCGCACGTTGTTCAAAAATGCAACAGTTTGGACAAATGAAGCAGAAGGTATTTTAGAAAATACAGATGTGTTGATTGAAGGTGGAAAAATCCTTCAAATGGGTAAAAATCTTGCGGCTTCAACCGCTAAAACAGTCGATGCGACTGGCAAATACTTGACGGCTGGCATTATTGATGAACATTCTCATATCGCGGTGGCGCGTGGTGTCAACGAGGGATCGCAATCCAGTACATCAGAAGTGCGCATTGCCGATGTTATCAATTCAGATGATATCAATATTTATCGGCAACTCGCGGGCGGCGTAACGTCGAGCCACATTTTACACGGTTCAGCCAATGCTATTGGCGGGCAAACGCAGTTGATAAAACTCCGCTTTGGTTATGAGCCTGAAAAAATGAAGTTTGAAAATGGACCAGGCTTCATCAAGTTTGCCCTTGGCGAAAACGTCAAGCGGGCGAATGGTAATGCTGTTTCTACGCGTTTCCCTTTAACGCGTATGGGCGTTGAGCAAGTTTTTGATGACCATTTTACAAGAGCCAAAGAATATCTCGCTGCCTTGAAATCAGGTAAACGTGTTCGTCGAGACCTTGAATTAGAGGCTTTGGGCGAAATTTTAGAAGGCAAACGTTTCATCACGTGCCACAGCTACGTGCAATCTGAAATCAATATGCTTTTGAAAACGGCTGACAGGCATGGTTTTAAAGTCAATACGTTTACACATATATTAGAAGGCTACAAAGTGGCTGACAAAATGGCTAAACACGGTGCAGCAGGGGCGGGTTTTGCAGATTGGTGGGATTATAAATACGAAGTATATGATGCGATTCCACAAAATGCAAAACTCATGCAAGACGCGGGCGTTTTATCATCCATTAACTCAGACGATGCAGAAATGGCACGGCGGCTCAATCAAGAAGCGGCAAAATCGGTCATGTATTCAGGTATGGACGAAGCGGCTGCTTGGAAACTGGTCACTTTAAATCCTGCTAAAACGCTACATGTAGAAAATCGAGTCGGTTCTGGTAAGGTGGGTAAAGATGCCGATTTGGTTTTGTGGTCAGCGAACCCCCTCAGTATTTACGCCAAAGCGGAGCAAACTTATGTGGACGGGGCGAAGTTTTTTGACCGCGACGAAGACCTGAAAATGCAAGACGAAGTGCGTAAAGAACGCGCTCGGTTGATTCAAAAAGTGCTTGCTGCTAAGAAAAGTGGCTCGCCCACACAAGCCGTTCAAAGACGTGGACAACGGCTTTATGATTGTGAAGACGATGATGATGAAATGCACTAAGCTAATGATGAATTATGAATGATAAATTATGAATTTGTAAAATATTGATTTGTAAAATATTTTTGAATTCACCATTCACCATTATTTAATCGTTGTGTTTGATAAATTAAAATAAAAAGAAATGAAAAAACTAATCATATTATTCGTCTTATTCACTGCTTTAATACGCCCATCTATGGCTCAATCCCTACCGCTACCTGCTGTAAAGCAGTCAGAAGCCATATTGATTATGAATGCAAAGGCGCATCTCGGCAATGGCAAAGTGATTGAAAATGCCCTAATTGCTTTTGAGTTTGGCATATTTACGGTCATTGCAGACGCAACGACTGTACGTATTGACATGACTAAATATAAAAAAGTCATCAATGCGGAAGGCAAACACGTCTATCCAGGCTTTATTTCGATGAATACGGACTTGGGTTTGGTCGAAATCAGTGCTGTCCGTCAAACCGTTGACAATACAGAAATTGGCGATATGAACCCCTCTGTACGCAGCGTCGTGGCATATAACACTGACTCACAAGTGCCGCCGACGGTGCGCTCAAACGGGATTCTGTTGGCGCAAATAACACCCAATGGCGGAATCATTTCAGGGCAATCATCGGTCGTTGAACTCGACGGTTGGAACTGGGAAGATGCCGCTTATAAGTTTGACGAAGGCGTTCATGTGAGTTTTCCGTCCTTGTTTTCAGGTAGTTTTGATTTTTTGTCTGGCACTTTTGCACAGCGTAAAAACGAAAATTTTGCGAAGCAAATCACAGACCTCGAACAGTTTTTTAGCGAAGCCAAAGCCTATTCTGAAAAAGGAGTCGTATCGCCTAAAAACTTAAAATTTGAAGCGATGCGCGATCTTTTTTCTCAAAAAAAGACACTTTATATTCGGGCAAACATGGTGAAGGAAATTACTGAGGGGGTACTTTTCGGGAAAAAATATGGTTGCAAAACGGTCATCGTCGGTGGCAAAGACGCTTATTTAGTGATGGATATTTTGAAAAACAACAATGTTGCCCTTATTTTAGATGAAACACAAGCCCTACCTTCAAGGACAGATGACGATATTGACCAACCCTATAAGAGCCCTGCGATGCTGAAAAAAGCAGGTGTCACGTTCTGTTTGTCCGTCAACGGCAACTGGCAACAGCGCAATTTGCCCCTAATGGCGGGTCAAGCCATAGCTTTTGGCTTGGCTTATGAAGATGCTGTTGCTGCGCTGACTTCTATACCCGCAAAGATGTTGGGCATTGACAAAACCGTCGGTACGCTTGAAGAAACGAAAGATGCGACCCTCATTATTACTGAGGGGGATGTTTTCGATATGCGTACTTCAAAAGTGACTCATGCATTCATTCGTGGTAAGGAAATTGACTTAAACAACAAGCAAAAAGACCTTTATCGGCGGTTTAAAACGAAATATGAGCGTATGGGTGGTAAGTAAATCAATCGGCTTTTAGCGATTGATAAAAACGCCCTATTTTGAGACTTGCTCAAAATAGGGCGTTTTTATTAACTTTAAAGGCATTATAGTTTATTGATTTTCAATAAGTAAAAAAAAGTGTGGAGGATGTGGGATTCGAACCCATGACCTCTTGCATGCCATGCAAGCGCTCTACCAACTGAGCTAATCCCCCTTTTCATTTTTTGCGCTGCGAATCTACACGTATTTAATGTAAAAATAAAATTTAGCTTGAAAAATAATCTATAATAAGTTATCCCTACATTTTAGGAAA
>JANMJN010000140.1:0-6315 GCA_031371355.1 Saprospiraceae bacterium | reverse complement strand
GCCTTCAAAACCGACTTCTTTTGAGTTGTTGAAAAAGGCAAATAATTGGTAGTAATCTTTCTGCGAAATGGGGTCATATTTATGGTCGTGGCATTGGGCACATTCTGCCGTTAAACCCAAGATACCCTTAGAAAAAGTCTTTGTTTTGTCCAAAATATACTCAATTCGGTATTCTTCGGGTATGATACCGCCCTCTTCAGTGTATTTGTGGTTGCGTAAAAAAGCGGTGGCTAAAATGTGTTCTTTATTTGAATCGGGCAACATATCACCCGCCAATTGCCATGTGATAAATTTATCATAAGGCGTATTCTCATTGAAAGCATGAATGACCCAATCGCGCCAAGCCCATTGAGTCCGAATATTGTCGTCTTGATATCCATAACTGTCAGAATAACGTGCCAAATCGAGCCAATGCACCGCCATTTTCTCGCCATACTGAGGGGTCGCCAACAATTTATCAAGCACCTTTTCGTAAGCATCTGGACTGTTATTTGCTTGAAATTCATCTATTAATTCTAATGATGGCAACAAACCTGTGATGTCTAAGGCAGCTCTTTTGAGTAAAAAAGCTTTATCGGCTTCTTCATTTGGCGACAGCCCATGTTCTGTCATTTTGGCTTGAGTGAAATAATCAATTTCATTTTTAACCCAATTTTTATCTTTTACTTTTGGCAAAGGTGCTTTTTCAGGCTTCACAAAAGCCCAATGTTTTTCATATTTCGCGCCTTGTTTTATCCACTTTTCAAGGATGCGTATCTCTGTTTCTGTCAATAAACCCAAATGCGAATCGGGCGAAGGCATCTGATAATCAGCGGCTTTGGATGTGATACGCTTGTACAATTCCGACTCTTCGGGCTTGCCGCGCACGATGGCGAAAGCCCCTTTGGTTTCTTTCAAAGGCTTAAAAGCGAACTCCTCTATATCCAATCGAAAATCTGCCTTTCGCTTATTTTTATCGGGTCCATGACAGGCAAAACATTTGTCGGACAAGATGGGACGGACGTGAAAATTGTAACTCACCTTATCGGGTATGGCATTACCCCCCTCAGTATTGCAGGCATACCAACCGCCAAAAACAGCGATTAGGGCGATTATGGAAATGATTAGCTTCGTTTTCATATTGACATTTTTTTATTCAACACATAGTCATATAGGAAACATAGCTTGTTGATTTTCAATCTATTATAAAAAACTATGTTCCCTATGATTCTATGTGTTAAAAAATAAACCCTATTTTTTATAATCCTTCAACCACGCCTTATGATAATCCGATTTCCATAAATCATAACGTTGAAATTGTGTTAGCAGGCGTTTTTGAAAATCATCATAATTGCGTTGTTCTTTTTTGCTCCATAACACCTCGCTCAAAGCCGTCATACGTGGAAAAAGCATATACTCGGCTTTTGAAGGATAAGCCACATATTCCGTCCACAAATTCGCTTGCCCACCAAGCACTAATTTTGCTTCGTCATCCGTCAATTCTTTCGGAATAGGCTCATAACCATACACTTTATCGAGTGGTAAAAAGCCACCAATCACTAAGGAATCTTCAGGTTTTGATTGGGCATAATCGAAATACACATACGTTGTAGGTGTCATAATGACCGTATTTTTTTGTTTGGCTGCTTCAATACCGCCTTTTTCACCGCGCCAACTCATCACAATCGCCGTTTTAGATAAGCCACCTTCTAAAATTTCATCCCAGCCAATCAACTTTTTGCCTTTGCTGTTGATGTATTTTTCCATGCGTTGAATGAAATAGCTTTGTAATTCATGCTCATCTTTGAGGTTGTTGTCTTTGATGCGTTTTTGACATTTAGGACACGCTTTCCAACGGTCTTTTGGACATTCATCACCGCCGACGTGTATGTATTTTGAAGGAAATAAAGGCACAATTTCATCAATCACGTCTTGTAAAAACGCAAAAACCTTATCATTGCCACCGCATAAAACCTCTTTATGCACACCAAAATTTTGGGCAACGATATAAGGACCACCAGTGCAGCCAAATTCTGGAAAGGCAGCCAAAGTCGCTTCTGAATGTCCCGGCATTTCAATTTCTGGAATCACTTCCACGAAGCGGTCAGCAGCATATTTCACCACTTCTTTGATTTGTTTTTGGGTATAATAGCCACCGTGTTTAACGCCATCAAAACCTTTTCCTGGATGATGCCCAACGATGGTACTATCACGGAAAGCACTGATAGACATCAATTTAGGATGCTTTTTTATCTCTACACGCCAACCTTGGTCGTCGGTCAAATGCCAATGAAAGACATTCATTTTGTGCAAGGCGAGGTAATCAATAAATTTTTTCACAAACTCCACCGAGAAAAAATGCCGACTGACATCAAGCATCATACCGCGATAACCGAAGCGCGGCGCGTCTTTAATGGTCAAAGCAGCGACCTCTAAGGACTTTGATTTGCTCGTTGGTAAAAGCTGCAAGAGGGTTTGCATACCATAAAAAGTACCCGCCGCATCGCTGCCTTTGATAGCAATGAATTTGTTATCGCTTATAAGCGTATATGTGCCTGTGGTCTTTGGCGCATTTTTATCTAATTGCAAAACAATCAGATTTGTGCCTCTACCAACAGCTGCCGTCGTCAGTTCGAAACCATATACTTCTTTCAAATAACTGTTAAAAAAAGCAGCAGTGCTTACCAATGATTTGTCTTTGATGACAATAATCGTTTTAGGCGTTATCGTAAACTGTTCGCCTATGGACGAAAGGGTTAACTCATTGGGTTTAGGTATAATGTTGATTTGTGAAAATGCGGTAAAAGAAGTTAAAAAGGAGAGACTAATGAGAAATAGGTGTATTCTTTTCATAAAAAAATGCTGTTAAGATTGATTTAGATTGTTAAAATTTCGAGAAATACTGAGGGGGGTAATGACCATTGACCCGCCCATAAATGAGCAACAAATCTAAATAACTTTTTAATATTTTTATAAAAGTTTTAAATCTTATTTAATTTTTTCAATAAAAAATAGTCAGAATGTAGGTAGAGAAACCCTGGCGCCCATTTTCGTCTTAAACCGCAACTCCTTTCCCCCATATTTTAGGACACAATCATTGCCTTTTTTTGAAAAAATATTGCCACGCACTACTTTTCCGTCTTTCCAAACCATATCCACCACAAAGCCGCCACGAGCGACCAAACCCTTTACAGAACCATCTTTCCAAGCCGAAGGAATGGCAGGCAAAAGCACTATTTCATCATTTTGGCTTTGAATCAACATTTCGGCGATACCTGCCGTTACCCCAAAATTCCCATCAATTTGGAAAGGTGGATGTGCATCAAATAGATTCGGATATGTACCACCGCCTGTCATACTTTTATTATTGCTGCGCACCAACGTAAAAAGATTGTTAATGAGTTTAAAAGCGTGTTCTCCGTCTAAAAGCCTTGCCCACAAATTCACTTTCCAACCCATAGACCAGCCTGTTGCTGCATCGCCTCGTCGTTCCATGACTCGTTTTGCCGCTGCGGCTAATTCCGGTGTTTTTTCTAACGTAATTTGATTGCTTGGATAAAGCGCATAGAGATGTGAGACGTGCCGATGTTGTATTTCGCCATCTTCAAAATCCTCCGACCACTCTTGTAGTTGCCCATATTTGCCAATTTGATAGGGCAACAGCTGGGCTAAATGTTCTCTGATTTGCTTCGTAAAATCATCTTCAATGGACAGCGTTTGGCAAGCTGCCAAATATCGAGTATAAGACTCTCGAATAATCGCCATATCCATTGTTGGTCCTGCACTGAAAGTCGCTTGTTTGTTGCCGTCATAAATGAAATTATGCTCTGGTGAATGACCTACAGGCGTAACCAAATACCCATTTTCATTTTTTATCAGCCAGCCTTCATAGAACTGAATGGCTCCTTTCAACAAGGGAAAAACCTCGTTTTTTAAGAAAATCGTATCACTACTAAACAAATAATGCTCCCAAAAATGGCTGGTCAACCAACCGCCTGCCATGGGCCAAAACGAACAATTGCAGTTGTCAATAGGCTCAGCATGCCGCCAAATATCCATATTGTGGTGCGCAACCCACCCCTCAGTACCATACATATTTTTAGCCGTTTCCTGCCCATTTATGGCTAATTCCTTGATTGCTTTGAAAAAGGGTGCTTGGCATTCCGCTAAATTGGTCAATTCTGCGGGCCAATAATTCATTTGTGCATTGATATTGATGGTGTAAGCACCATTCCACGGCGGTGTTAATTGGTCATTCCATATCCCTTGTAGATTCAATGGTTGACCACCTGCGCGCGAACCTGAAATCATCAAATAGCGACCAAATTGAAAAAATAAAGCCGCAAACGAAGGGTCTTTACCATTTGAAAAGAGCGCGACACGTTTATCTGTTGTCAATTTTGATTGCTCTGTTCCCCCTCCTAAATTGATGTCAACCCTATCAAACAGTTTTTTATAGTCTTTTAGATGATTTTTATACAAATCAGTATAGGTCTTCTTCTCTATGGCTTTAAAATATTGGTTGATTTTTTTAGTTGGATTCGCCCCTTGGGTTGCAGGACTTTTGTCGAAACCATTATAACTCGTCGCTGCCGTTAGGATAAAAACAACTTCGACCGCGTCCTGAATCGTGATTTTATCGCCATTTTTTATGATTTTTCCGCCTTTTATGGTCGTTTTCACTTGTGTTTCAAAAGCCATTCCTAAACCACCGATTTGTTTATCATACATCAAATTGGTCGCATCGGATTTGCGCTCACCGCTTTTATCATAAATTTCAAGGTATTTATGTTGGTCGCCCAATTTTTCAACCAAATCAAAACTTCTTCTCAAACCAAAGCCAGGTACTTTTCCCTTCATCGTCAAGGTATTCCCTTTTGCAGCATATTGAGCCGTTGGCTCATGTGGCGACGAAAAATGCAGGCTGCAATTGATTTTATCCGCCCCTACCCTATTTATTTTGACTGCCATAATATGGTCAGGATAATTGGCAAAATATTCCCTTTTAAAAACGGTATTGCCAGCTTTATACTGCACGTTTGCCGTTGCTGTTGAAATATCTAAAGTGCGTTCATAATTCGTTATTGTGGCTTTTTTATGGTCAAAATCTATCCAAAAGTCGCCCATTGGTTGATAGAGTTGATGATTTCTACCCAGCCATTCTTTGCTGATTATGGCTTGCGCTTCTTGATATTTCTTGGCTTTTATCAAGTCTGAAACTGCCTTAAAATGCTTTCTGACATTAATATTTTTAAACGTACTATGTGGATCGCCGGAGTACAAAGTGCTCTCATTGAGTTGAAGATGTTCCTTTAGCGGGTCGCCAAAAAGCATCGCACCCATATAAGCATTGCCAAGCGGCAATGCTTCAGTCCAAACAATAGCCGGTGCTTCATACCTCAATATCAAAGGTTTTTTTTGTGCAAAAACCCCGTTGATACTGAGGGGGGTGATCAACAAAAACAAAAGGTTTATAAATATGATTTTCATTTTATTTTTTGAAAAATGATTGATTTTCAATGTCTTATACTGAGGGGGCAAATTTTTTCATTATGAAAAATAACTTACAAAAATGGCATAAGCTGATTCAGTCTATGCCAAAATATTCGATTGCAATTTAGGAAATTAAAACATTTTGCAACCATGGTATATTTATTTATCCTTAATAAACAATTCATAAAGTTGAAAATCAGTTTGTTGCTACAATACTTTTAGGCAAACCATTTTCAATTGATTATTCAAACTTTTTGGTCAAACAAAACTGTCATTCATTATCAATGAATGGTTCATTCGTTCTTTGATGTGTTCAAAATTTTCCATAACCAAAGTTGCTGCGCCGATGAGTTCCGCTTTAAATCCTAAATCAGACACTTCAATCGTGGCATTGTGAGCGAGTCTTGGAATACAATATTCATTCAAGGCATGCTGAATCGGGGCTTGCCATATTTTACCCGCAATGGAGCCGCGACCACTCAATACTATCAATTTTGGATTCAGTAAATGTATCAAAATCGCTACTCCACGCCCTATTTTGTAACCTATTTCCGATAACAGCTCGACGGCAAATTGGTCCCCTTCAAGGGCAGATTCAATAATTAGTTTATTTGCTTCCTCTGGATTATCCGCAGGAATGCCTACTAAAGAAGAAACTCGCCCCTCTTTCACACCTTGTAATGCTTTTTCTACCAAAACCAATAGTGATGTCTCCGTTTCGAGGCAACCCTTTTTGCCACAACTACACAATTTATTATTGGTAAAAACAGGGATATGACTAAATTCTCCCGCAAAACCATTGTCGCCTCTGTAAAGTGCCCCATCAAGGATCATCCCCAATCC
>JANMJN010000118.1:0-4456 GCA_031371355.1 Saprospiraceae bacterium | reverse complement strand
GCAAATACAAGCCGCAAAAGCACGCGGTTATGATGTTTTAGAAATGGATGTTGTCATTGATAATCATTTTATGCAGCATTTAGAATACAAAGGTGAAAAAATCACGTTTGTTCGAGTGGACTCTGAAACGGCTGATAATATTGTACCTAAAGACCATAAAACGGAGTCTGTCCTGAATGAGGAGCAACAAGCAACGGTTAAATCTATTTTTGATACGTTTTTAGGTGAAGATAATTTCCATACAACGGTTGTTTTAAAGGCTTTAACGGCAGAGGATGTGCCTGTACAAATTACACGGAATGAATTTGCGCGACGTATGAACGAGATGCGTCAGTTTTCGGCAATGGATTTTGGGGGCATGCCCGATTCAAAATCTATTGTTGTCAATACAAATCATCCTCTTGTAACAGATAAGTTATTGTCGATCAATGATTCAGATAAAAGAAATGAATTTGCGCATTACTTATATGACCTTGCTCGGGTGAGCCAAGGCTTATTAACAGGTGCTGATTTGACGGCATTTATTAAGCGGAGTTTAGAGTTCGTGAAGTAAATTGTTATATGTTGGTATTGTTGTATTGTTAAATGGCTGTATGGAGTTCCTTCCATGCAGCCATTTAACAATACAAAAACACCAACATATAACAATTTAATACCCTTTTGTTACATAATAACCTCTACCACTGGAGTAGGCAAGGCGGGAATGATTGACTTTATTAATTAAATATTCTCTATTTGGAGAGATAGTACCGTTTAAAAAATGTTCGATCATGAGTCCTGTAATGGGTGCCGCTACGTCATTACCCCAGTTCCCATTCTCGACGTAAACAGCGACTGCAATTTTAGGGTCATCGGCAGGTGCGAAACCGATAAAGACAGATGAGTCGTCGCCATGTGGATTTTGAACCGTTCCTGTTTTACCTGCAATGGTGATACCTGGCACACGGGCGTTATCGCCTGTACCACTTTCAATAACATGTATCATCCCTTTAACAATAGGGTCAAAATTAGCAGCAGAAATATCCGTTGAACGCCTTATGACGAATCGTTCGAAAAGAGCACGGTAGCCTTTGGGGTCTGAGGTATCTTTAAAACCACGTACCAAGTGGGGGGCAATAAACCAACCTCGATTAGCAATGGTTGCAGCTATATTCGCCATTTGTAACGTCGTTAATTGATTTTCGCCTTGCCCAATACCGTTTGAGACAAAATTCGTAGAATACCAAACCTTATCGCGGATGTACAATTTGTCATAAAACTTAGGGGTCGGTATGAAACCGGCTCTTTCAGCAGGAAAGTCAATGTCGAGACGATGACCTAAACCAAAGCGGTATAGATATTCGTTTAAGGAATCTAAACCGATTCGGGCATTTCGAAAACCAAATCGGTCAATTATATTGCGATAAACCGTACAGAAATAAGCATTACAAGAGTGTTCAATGCCTTCTGACAAATTACCAGGGTATGAATGATTATGACATTTGGTCAATCGCTTACCATTATAATAATAGCCGCCGTTGCAAGCCACACCATTATTTTTATCCCAAACACCCATTTGTAGGGCGATGGCACCAATAATTGTTTTATAAATAGAGCCTGGCGGATATTTCGCACTGACACTTCGGTCAAAAAGCGGATTGAGGGAATCGCGGTACATGGCAGAGATGAAGTCCCCACGTTTTTTGGTGATAACCATATCTGTTGGGTCAAAAGTTGGTGACGTGACCATCGCAAGGATTTCCCCAGTTTTGGGTTCAATAGCGACGATTGAGCCAATTTTATGCTCCATCAGTTTTTCTCCGATCGCCTGCAATTTGAGGTCAATGGTACACATTAAATCCTTTCCTTGTATGGCTTGAGAATCTAATTTACCTTCTTTCCAAGCACCGACGCGTCTTCCGAGGTTATCTTTCATGATAAACTCCACGCCTTTTTTACCCCTCAGTATGGGTTCGTAAAATTTTTCCAAACCTGTTGTCCCGATGTAGTCGCCCGGTTCATAAATACCAGCCGAATCTTTCAACACTTTTTCATTGACTTCACTCAAATAACCTAAGACGTGACCTGCGTTGTGCTGTGGATAACCCCTAACATTTCGAATTTGACGTTCAAAACCAGGGAACTCGAAGAGGGACTCTTGAAACCGAGCATATTGCTCTGGCGTGATCATGGTTAGAAAAGGAAAAGGTAAGCTTTTGTGGTATTTGCCTGTCGTCCAATTTTTATCGAGGTTGAGCTTGAAAGTGGGCGTATCAATATCTAACAGGCGGCAAAACTTGACCGTGTCCATTTTTGGGTCAACCTGCTTGTACGTTGCCATCAAATCATACATCGCATTATTGTAAACCATCAAGTTGCCGTTGCGGTCATAGACGACTCCACGGGAAGGATACAAAATGTTTTTTTCGATAGAAATTGCATCAGCGCGTAAACGATATGTCGAAGACAATAGTTGTAACTGAGCTGCTCGTCCTAACAGCACCACTGCCGCGAAGAGGAAAATGCCTATGATGATGAACTGTCTTTTTTGATTATTATCTTTAACTGCCATGTTCTTTGATTCAAAAATTTTCTAAACTATATAACGTCAAAATCTAAAAACATCGTTTATACAGATCCAAAGGATTCCTTCGGAAGGGGGTATTTTACATTTTGGAGCCTTAGAATTTACTCCGCAGGGTCTAATAAAAAGCTATAAATGGTAACGAAAACCAGTGAAATGGCATAGCTTGGTAAAGAGTAAAATACAATTTTTCGCCAATAGAAAGGGGTAAACTCCTCAACTGAAAAAAAGAAAAATATATGAATGAACATAAAAACGGAAGCATATCGCAGGAACCAAATAAAACCGAGTGAACGACGTGTCGGGCTTGACCTATCTTTATAGCCACCTTGTGGTTCAAAAAAACGAATCAAACCCGAACGGATGAAAGCCATAAAAACACACGTTGCCGCATGCATACCTATCGTATTGAGGAAAATATCTATGATATAGCCATAAACAAAACCAATGAGCATCATTAACCACACGGGCGTTGTCAAAGGTAAAAACATCAAAAAAAGCGGATATATAAAAATAGAGATATAACTAAAAGATTTTCCGCCCAGATTGATCTGAGAGAGTACCAGCACTTGCAATGCCAGGAGAAAGATGGCGCGGACGATGTTCCGAAATATGATGGTGTTACTCATTTTACTTTTTGAACTGGCTTAACTCTGATAGCATTAAATTTTCGACAACGTAAACGTAACGAATATTCGATAAATCGTTCCATAATTCAACATCAATCGCATAAAAACCGTTTTTTACCTTGAAATCAGTAACACGACCAATACGTATTTCGCCTGGAAAAGCATCTGAAAATCCACTGGTAATGATGGTGTCTCCGCGAATCAAATCAGCATGTTTGGGTATATTTTCTAATGTCATTATTCGTGGGCTGATGCCGTCCCAAACCAGAGAGCCAAAATACCGATTCCTTTTTATCATGGCTGAAATACTGATGCGTTTGTTCAGAATGGACATGACTTGCGCATAATGTGGTGTGACATTGCGCACGATACCGACGATACCATCAGGGCAGATAACAGCCATACCGTTTTGAATCCCCATATTGCTGCCTCTATTGATAGTGATATAGTTGTCATTCCGAGAAATAGAATTGCTCACAACTTCAGCGGCTATATACTTAAATTGTTGAATAACATCTTTTTTTTGCGCTGTATCAGGGCGAATGGTTGAGGTATCGAGGGGGAATAGAACTGTTCCACGTTCTTGAACAGCGATATATTTTGATGCTTCAAGTTGGGTACGGAGTTCAGCATTTTCACGGGCAAGGCTATCTGCTACGGCTTGCATGGAGAAGTAATTCCTGACAGTACTGACATTTTCATAAATATAGCCACTGACGAGATTTGCCGAACTCTGGTAAATCTCATTCTGTTTCTTGTTGTATCGTGCCACCATATAAAGGGCAGAAAATTCAAGAAAAAAGAACAGTAAAAAATTGCCGTATCGTATCAGAAAATTCATTCGCCTTTGTAGTCGTCTTTGTCATTAGTTGGTAGAGAGTATATTCGCTGAATGACACTTTAAATAAAACAGCCAAATGACATTCGCGAAAATCATTTGGCTGGAGAACAAAAACATACAATGAGTAACAAAAAAAATCGTCTGATTTTTAAAAATTTGAAGCACTTTTAAACGCAAACGCAACTTTTTAGGTCAGCCGATTTATATCTTATTTCAAGATTCAAAAAATTCAACAAACTAATTTTCACTGGTTTGTTGAATTTTGAAATTTAGGAATAACACTAAACACGTTTACGATCAATAAGGAACGTAAATTTATGTGTGTTTTTCAAAGCGATACCCGTACCACGAACAACGGCTCTCAAAGGATCATTGGCTACTGAAACCGGTAATTTCGTTTTTGCAGAAATCCGTTTATCAAGA
>JANMJN010000114.1:0-17485 GCA_031371355.1 Saprospiraceae bacterium | reverse complement strand
GCTTGATAAAGTCAACTTTTATTTCTTTATTGATGTGTTGTACAAAATTTTTGATGACCTCTTTTGCGAGTTCAATATCAATATTTCGTTGATTGAGCATAGATTGCGCAATGAGCGAAATGAGGACACCTTCAAGTTCGCGGATATTGTTTTTTACATTATAACAAATAAATTCAGTGACGTTTGAAGGCAAATCAACGCCTTCCATAGACATTTTTGCTTCAAAAATGGCAATGCGTGTTTCCAAATCGGGGGTATGCAAGTCGGCACTCAAACCCCATTTGAAGCGGCTGATGAGGCGTTCTTCCATGCCATCGAGGTCTTTGGGTGCTTTGTCGCACGTAAAAACCAACTGTTTGCCGGTTTGGTGGAGTTGGTTGAAAATATGGAAAAAGATTTCCTGTGTTTTGTTTTTACCAGACAAAAACTGAATATCGTCAACGATAAGCACGTCAATCATTTGATAAAAATTGACCAAATCGCTGACAGCATTATTCTTTATGGATTGAATGACTTGGTTGCCAAATTTTTCACATGACACATATAAGACATTCTTACCGTCTTCTCTACGAACGATTTCATTGCCTATGGCTTGTGCTAAATGCGTTTTGCCAAGACCGACACCGCCGAAAATGAACAAGGGATTGAACGCCGTGCCACCCGGTTTTTTCGCAACTGCCAAACCAGCTGAACGCGACAAGCGGTTGCAATCACCTTCGATAAAATTATCAAAGCCGTAGTTTTGATTGAGTTGTGGGTCAACCTTTATACGCCGAATGCCTGGAATGACAAATGGATTTTTGATATTATCCGTATTAAGGCTTTCTGGTGTGTTCGTGTCGCTTTGTTCTTTTTTAGATACTGAGGGGGTTGTTGGTGAGGTTGTTCCAGCTTGGTTTTGCTGCTGCGCACCATTCATTATTTGATATTCAAGCCGCCCTTTTTCACCGAGTTCTTGACGGATGGTGGTTTTAAGCAGCGCCACGTAATGTTCTTCTAACCATTCGTAGAAGAATTTATTAGGTACTTGTATGGTCAAAGACATGCCTTCGAGTCTGACCGGCTTAATCGGATCGAACCATGTTTTAAAACTTTGGGCGTTAACATTCCGTCTTATTGTACGGAGACAACTATCCCATACTGTTGTACAGTCCTTATTCATATTTTCAGCAAATTATTAGGGGGCATTTTCAGCCTCTGTTCATTAATTTTTTTTTTAAAATTGCTGGTGTGCGTGTAAGCCGAGCGTAGTAATTTCTCAAAGTAATATTTAATACTCGCTTATATAAACTTCCATGTGGGTTTGGAAGCGGTATCGTTGTCCAGTTGTGTTTCATATCGTGGAGTGCAAAGGTGGGGTATTTTTTCGATAGAAAAAAGGGTTTTTGCAAAGTTTTTTTGAAAATAATTTTCCCACTCAACCTATCAATTATCTGTTTAAACAGTATAAAACTACCACCAAATAAGGGATTTACTTGATTTTCAATGCTTTATCTGCTTTGGTTTTGGAAAATTCTTTTTTTTAAGGACTACTTGTTTTTTAAAATTAAATTGCAAGTTTATTGAATATTATTTTTAACAAAAAATAAAAAAAAACATGTGATAACAACTGTCTTTCAGTTCTTTGAACTGACTTATATATTATTTTTATTTTGAATTTTATTTTTTTATTTTTAGAGAAATCGTTGTCTTATAAGGGTTTACGACAAGTTATTATGTTGTTATGAAGCTTGTAAAATATGGTTTCCATATTGTTATTGACTGTTTTTTAATTGGATTTTCAATTCATTTTCATACGAGATTAGGGTTATATTAGTTTTTTATTTTAAGATGAAAAATGCACATATTTTGAATCTCGTTTTCAAATCAAGCCATAAAAATATTTATTACATGACCATTAGTTATAATATTATTTTGGTGCAGAACAAAAGGGTTTTGCATACGTTTTGTAAAACAATAAATGACCCCTCAGTATTGATGTAGTTTTTGTTATCTTTGCGCCGCTTTTTGGAAGAAAAATGATAAAGAATAAATGAGTAATCAGAAAAATATTCGCAACTTTTGTGTCATTGCGCACATTGACCACGGAAAAAGTACCCTTTCCGACCGTTTGTTGGAATTTACAAAAACCATTTCAGAGCGTGATATGCAGGCGCAAGCCCTTGACGATATGGATTTGGAACGTGAACGCGGTATTACAATCAAAAGTCACGCAATACAGATGTATTATGACCATACAAATGGTGAACGCTTCGTTTTTAATATGATAGACACACCTGGTCATGTGGATTTTAGTTATGAAGTTTCCCGTTCTATTGCGGCTTGTGAAGGAGCCCTTTTGCTCGTTGATGCGACTCAAGGTATTCAAGCACAAACGATTTCAAACCTTTTCTTGGCGCTAGAACATGAGCTTGAAATTATTCCAATTCTTAATAAGATAGATATGGAAGCGGCGATGATTGAAGAGGTTTCAGACCAAATCATTGACCTAATTGGTTGCAAGAAAGAGGATATTGTGTTGGCGAGTGGCAAAACAGGTGTTGGCATCCAAGACATTATGACGGCTGTTGTCGAGCGCATTCCTGCGCCAAAAGGTGACCCTGCTGCACCCCTTGAATGCCTTGTTTTTGACTCTGTTTTTAATTCATTTCGCGGTATTATTGCTTATTATCGCATTATGAACGGAACGCTTCGGAAAGGGGATAAAGTCCGTTTTGTTTACACAGGTAATGATTACAATGCCGACGAAATTGGTATTTTACAAATGACGTTGATGCCAAAATTGGAGTTGCAAGCGGGCGATGTTGGGTATATCGTTACAGGTGTCAAATCAGCGAAGGAAATTAAGGTAGGCGATACGATAACGAAAGCATCACGACCATGCCTTGAAGGTGTTAAAGGTTTTGAAGAGGTAAAACCGATGGTTTTTGCAGGGGTTTATCCGATTGATAACGACGATTTTGAGGATTTGCGCGACTCGTTAGAGAAGTTGCAACTCAATGATGCGTCGCTTGTTTTTGAACCAGAATCTTCTGCCGCATTGGGTTTTGGCTTTCGTTGTGGCTTTTTAGGCATGTTGCATCTTGAAATTGTGACGGAACGTTTGCGCCGTGAATTTGATCAAGACATCATCGTTACGATTCCAAACGTATCGTATTACGCTAAGACAACAAAGCGTGATTCAGAGGAGTTTATGGTGCGTCAACCAGCTGAATTGCCTGACCCGTCATCGTTGGAATACGCAAAAGAACCTTTTATCAATGCGCAGATCATCACTAAACCTGACTATATCGGCTCAATCATGGGTTTATGTTTAGACAAACGCGGTTTTTTGATGAGACAAAACTATCTCACTCCGCAACGTGTGGAGTTGGTTTTTGAGATGCCTTTGGCTGAAATCGTATTTGATTTTTATGATAAATTAAAATCTATTTCAAGGGGTTATGCTTCGTTTGACTATCATCCTATCGGTTATCGTGAAACGGATTTAGTCAAATTGGACATTAAATTGAATAGTGAAAATGTGGATGCCTTTTCCGCACTTGTGCACCGATCGAAGGCAGAGTATGTGGGGCGACGTATGTGCGAAAAACTAAAGGAACTGATTCCAAAACATCAGTTCGTTATTCCTATCCAAGCGGCTATTGGCGCTAAAATCATCGCTCGTGAAACAATTTCGGCGATGCGGAAAGACGTTACGGCTAAATGTTATGGCGGTGATATCTCACGTAAGCGGAAACTTTTGGAAAAACAAAAGGAAGGTAAAAAGAAGATGCGTCAGTTTGGTAAGGTCGAGGTGCCACAGACGGCGTTTATTAAGGTGTTGAAATTAAGCGACTAATAATGTTTATATTTGCAAGTACAAAAAATGCTGTCTTTGGGTCTTTATACTGAGGGGGGCATTTTTTTTGAATATTAAAATTTCATAAAAAATGTATTTGTAACTTATTGATTAACAACATTTGGTTTTTTTTAAAAATTTACTAAATGTATGCTGTATTCGGTTTTTAACATTCTAAAATGCTGTAGCCAATGAAGTCCTTATATCAAACCATAATGGCTGTTCTTTTTTTCGGTTTTTTCAATATAAAAACCCAAGCGCAGCTCAGTCCTACAGTCAATATTCAGTTTCGTTCTAACTTGCCTTTTGCGGGTCAATCCTGTGCAAATATTTGTGGTTATGCTGCAAATAATAAGGAATATGCCTTAGTGGGTAATCAGACAGGAACGGGTATTGTCGATGTAACTAACCCGACTACCCCGATACTTTTAAAGCAGGTAACAGCACTGAACAGTCTTTGGCGTGAGATAAAAGTATATCAACATTATGCTTATGTGACAACAGAAGCGGCGGGACAAGGCTTGCAGATTATAGATTTGACAAAGTTGGGTTTGCCTGTTCCAGATGTCGATGTTAAGAGTTTTACAGGACCAGAAGGTGATTTAGTGATTATAAATAACATTCATTCGCTGCATATAGATACGGCAAAAGGATTTCTTTACGCTTTTGGCGGCAGCAGTACAGTTAAGGTCGGCGGTGTCAACACCAATGTGAATGGAGCTGTTGTATTGGATATTAAAACAGACCCTTGGAATCCACGCTATGTCGGTCAGTATTCGACAAGTTATATACATGATGGTTTTGCCATCAACGATACGCTTTATGGCGGGCATATCTATGCGGGCTATTTTTCGATTATTGATTTTCGGAATAAAACGTCGCCTATTGTTATCAATACACAAACCACGCCTACGACTTTTCCACATAATACATGGCGTTCCGATGATGGTAGGACGCTTTTTACGACTGATGAAAAACCTGCTTCTTATATAGCTGCTTACGATATATCTAACCCCACGAATATCAAACTGTTGGACAAAATTCGCTCTCCAGCGGTTGAGAATGCCATTGTACATAATACACATGTGTTGAATGACTATTTAGTTACCTCTTGGTACACGGAGGGGGTGACAATCGTAGATGCACATCGCCCTCAAAACCTCGTTCAAGTGGGACAATACGATACTTACGATGGTTCAGGCGCCGTATTTGCAGGGGCTTGGGGCGTTTATCCCTACTTACCATCTGGCAATTTGATTGTCTCAAATTACACTTCTGGTCAAGGGCTTTTTGTTTTGACCCCTCAGTATGTGCGCGCATGTTATCTCGAAGGATTGGTGACTGATATGGCAACAGGGTTGTCTTTGTCGGGTGTCAGTGTGACGATTAGCTCGACAGATATGGACAAGAAGGCGACCTCAAATAACATAGGTAATTACTATACTGGTCAAGTGACAGCAGGCACTTTTTCTGTAACTTATGCCAAAGCAGGTTATGTTTCCAAGACGATAACAGGCATTGTACTGGTAAATGGTAGCGTTACTTTGCAAAATGTTGCTTTGTCACCTGCTATTATTCCTGTTGAATTGGTTGACATAAGTGCAAAAAAAACTGAATGCGGTGGCGTACAACTGACATGGGAAACAGCCTCTGAAACTAAAACAAAGTCTTTTGAAATTGAGCGCAGCACAAAAGAAATGCCGCTTGATTTTGTTAAGATAGGTGAAGTCAAAGCCAATGGTCGAGGCAGTTTGTATGTTTTTGATGATGAAAAACCAATAAGTTTCACACATTATTACCGCTTAAAAATTAATGCTGACAATGCAGTTGACAGCAAAACTGATTACTCTAAAATCGTGAGTATCCTTTTTGAAGATAGAACAAAAATAAAAATGACCCCCTCAGTAACTACTGGGATTTTGACCATCCAGAATGGAGAATCAGTTGAGGTATATAATAATTTTGGGCAATTGGTATTTGTAAAAAAATTAAACGAACAATTGGAAAATATCAATCTTTCATTTTTGATTTCTGGTCAATATATTGTTCGGATAAAGAAAGGACTCAGTTTATTTAGTGATAAAATTGTTATAGTCAATTAAATTTATTTTTTAATGTATTAGATAACTTGTTGATTATTATTGTTTTTTAAACTAAAATTTCAATAATGCTGCGTAACCTTGTTGGTTGAGTTTTATCTTTATACCATCAGACCAAACAATGGATTTAATAATAATTGCTATTTATTGTTTTTATATATTTTTAATTAGTTTACTACATTTTTGGATATTTTTTTAAAAAAACACGCCTTTTTTGCCTGTTTTCTCATTTCAGTATCTTACTTTTGTACGCGTTAAAAACGGCTATGACAAGCAAAGTTAAAATCTTCAACGACCCAGTTTATGGGTTCATTAGTGTTCCGATGCCAAGTATTCTCTTGGATTTGATTGATCATCCGTATTTTCAACGATTACGACGTATTGCTCAAACCGCTTTGACGTATTATGTATATCCGGGAGCGCACCACACACGGTTTCATCATGCTCTTGGTGCATATCACTTGATGACACAGGCAGTAGATGTACTGAGACAAAAAGGCATAGAAATTACTGAAAAAGAATCTGAAGGGGTTTGTATTGCTATCCTATTACACGACATAGGGCATGGACCATTCTCTCATACTTTGGAACACACCATAATTGATATACATCATGAGGATTTATCCCTTGCATTTATGCATGAGCTCAATGACGAGTTTGACAATAAATTGCAAGTGGCTCTGGATATTTTTCAAGACAAATATCCAAAACGTTTCCTCCACCAATTAGTGAGTGGTCAATTGGATATGGACAGAATGGATTATCTGAACAGGGATTCTTTCTTTACAGGCGTTTCTGAAGGCGTGATTGGTTATGACCGTATTATCAAGATGCTTAATGTTGCGAATGGTGAATTGGTTGTCGAAGAAAAAGGCATTTATTCTATTGAAAAATTTCTAATTTCCAGAAGGCTGATGTATTGGCAGGTTTATTTGCACAAAACAGTACTATCAGCAGAGCGAATGTTGACAAAAACCTTGGAACGGGCAAAAGACTTAATCAATACTGAGGGGGTGGCTTTAGAGTGTTTCGGACAATTAAACGAGCTGCTCAATCCAAAAAATTCAATTGGGCATAAAAAAAACATGAAGGAATTGGTTGGGAGATTTGCGAAATTAGATGATTATGATATTATAGCTTCACTTAAAATGTGGACAAGTAATAGTGACTTCATATTATCTTTTTTGTCTAAAAGTATATTGGATAGAAAGCTTTTTAAATTAGAATTAAAAAACAGACCTTTTGAACAGAGCGTAGTGGAAGGTGTGTTGCAACAAATATCTACAAAAGTACCGTCTAATACGGATTTGAGTTATTTAGTGTTTACAGGCGAAGAAAGCAACTTGACTTACAACAACATTAAAGATGAAATTAAAATTCTTTTCAAAAATGGAGAAATTAGACCCATTAGTGAGAGCATGGATTATGAATTGAATTCCAAAATTGTTACAAAACATTACCTCTGCTTTCCAAAACATTTATAATTTTGCACACAAATTAGTTCTAATGTCTTTATTTTCTAAGATATAAATTAGGATAAATATTTAGAAAAACCCCAATTAAAAGGTATTTTAACCAACTTTGGCAATAGGAATTGCATAATATAAATTTTAAAATTATCTAATTAAATTCTTTAAATCAAACTCAGAATTATGAGAATATTCAACATGATCTTATCTGCAGCTCTCTGTTTAACTACAGTTGCGGTTATGGCTCAACCAGGCGACACGCCTCCTAATGCACAGCCAGGAAAGTGCTATGCAAAATGTATGATTCCTGACCAATACGAAACGGTAACTGAGCGCATAGAAGTGAAACCCGCTTCTGTTAAGTATGACCAAGTTCCAGCTCAATATGCAGCTAAAACGGAGCAAGTTTTGTCTAAAGCAGCTTCTAAACGCATTATTGCCGTTCCAGCAACTTATGAAACAGTTACTGAGCAAATGATGGTGAAGCCTGAAAGTAAGCGTATCGTCACTATTCCAGGGACATTTGAAACGATTACTGAAAAAGTGATGGTAAAGCCTGAGACTAAGCGCATGATCCCTGTTCCAGCTACTTACGAGACTGTAACAGAAAAGGTGATTGCAAAAGCAGAGTCTAAGCGTATGATTCCGGTACCTGCTTCTTATGAAACAGTTACAGAAAAAATCATGGCTAAACCTGAAAGCAAGCGTATGATTGAAATACCTGCTTCTTACGAAACGGTAACTGAGCAGTACGAAGCACAACCAGCTGGTGAAACAGTACAGATTCTTACACCTAAGTTCGAAACGGTTACTGAAAAGATGATGGTCTCTCCTGCAACTACTAAGTGGGTAAAAAAACAAGCAACAAAAGAATGTTTGTCTGCTGACCCTAACGATTGCTTGGTTTGGTGTTTAGTTGAAGTCCCTGCTGAGTACAAAACAGTTACAAAGCAAGTTAACAAAGGTTGCGACAAATCGGGCGTTGCTAACAGTGGTTGTGTTGTTAAAACACCTGTTCCTGCTAAAATGGCGACTCGCCCAGTTGTTAAGGTTAAATCGCCTGCTACTGTAAAGGAAGAAATTATTCCTGCTGAGTACAAAACAGTTACAAAGCAAGTTGTCAAAGTGCCTGCTTCTGTTAAAGAGGAAATCATTCCTGCTGAATACAAAACAATCACTAAGCAAGTTGTTAAAACACCTGCTTCTGTTAAGGAAGAAGTCATTCCTGCTGAGTATGCTACTGTCACTAAGCAAGTTGTAAAAACACCTGGTACGACTAAAGAAGAAGTCATTCCAGCACAATACGCTACTGTCACTAAGCAAGTTGTAAAAACACCTGCTTCTTACAAAGAAGAAGAAGTGCCTGCTCAATACGCAACAATCACGAAAAAGGCTGCCACAGCAGGTCCTCAAGTTCGTGAAACAGCTGTCCCTGCAGAGTATGCTACTGTCACTAAGCGTCGCTTGGTGAAAGCTGGTGGTTTCTCTGAGTGGAGAGAAGTTCTTTGCGGTGATAAAGTAACAGGTGCAACTGTTCGCTCTATTCAAAAAGCGTTGAAAGACCGTGGTTATGATCCTGGTGCAGCTGACGACATCATGGGCGCACGTACTAAAGCTGCTTTGACTAAATATCAGCAAGACAAAGGTTTACCTGTTGGTAACTTGAACTGCGAAACTTTGAAGTCACTTGGTTTACCTTGTAACTAATCTAAATGTTTAATTGTCAATAGTTTAGGCAATAAAAAAATCCCCGTTTCGACTTGTGCGAAGCGGGGATTTTCGTTTTACACTAATTCAAAAGCCGCCACCTAACGCCAAACCTAAACGTTGCTTCTGGTATTGGATAATTGTAGATTTGATAATAACGACTACCCGCATACGCCCCTAAAAGGTTTTCCATTTTGACAAAAAATCGGAATGACTGAACTTTGAAAGACAAAAAAGCATCGAGAGATGGGTGAGCCGCTACTTTCTCTGTTTCTTGTACATAAAATTGACCCGTCAAAGGCATGTAAGCGGGTGCAAACCACGCAGTTGCATACCGCAAATCAAATCCAATACGTGCCAACATCGCTTTTTTGAATATTTTCCCTTCAACATAAAGGCTGTTTTTTGAATAAATATCAGGTAAACGGATGAAATTTTCCGTTGGGCGTTGAAAAGCAATGGTGTTATCGAAATGGAATCTGCCCAATTTTACATTTTCTGTTAAAATTAACTGCACAATACTGAGGGGGGCAGCGGCTTGTTGTGGCAGTAAGTTTTTATCAAAATAAATAGCGTTATTCAACAAAGAATAAGCAAAAGTGCCTTCAAAACCTATTTTTGGCACTGATAAAGTGCCAGATAAATTGGTTTCAAGTGTCTTTTTAAAATTATTTTCCCAAAAAAGACGTTGTGTAATAACGATGTCATTCTGAATCAAAGAAGGCTCGTAAAGTTGATTAATACCTTTAACTGTTAGGCTTCCGATATTTTTTATATTGTAAAACAACTCACCGCTGAGTCTATAATCCCCTACATTGTAGCCCAAAACATTGAAATGGGCATAGGTTTCCACCTTCAGATTGTCGTTTGGCGTGAAGTTCCAACGACCCCTCAGTATCACATTGTTAAAATTGCGTCCGCCCAGATCCTGATTGACATTGTGAAATTGATGACTGATACCGACCTCAAACCAATCATTTTGTGTAGAAAGTTTCACTTTTTGAGTCGTATCAATGGTGCGAAGCCGCGAAGTACTCAAATTGAAGACATTTTCAAGCATTCGCTCTTGAAGAAAAAAACGAACGCCACGACTATCATTCAATAAACGACCATAAAAAACAGAATCAATATCAAGCGGGGCATTGTTGTCAAATGCATCACTTGAACGATACTTAGCACTGCGATACGTGATTTGGTGTGAAGCTAAAAAATTGCGCTTTGTGCCAGTCGAGTCTTTGCGCAAATTGAGAAACTGCAAGTAGCTGTACTCATATTTTTCATGCCGAGTTGTTGCATTTTTCAACAAAGGTGTTGGTACGATTGTCGTTAATTGACCCGCATCATTGGTTTTCGTAAAAAATGAATCGCTTTGAATGCCCCCTTGATCTTTTTGATTGATGATATTCGATGTAAAAGTCCCATAGCCATCATATCGCTCTCGATGCACCCATAAACCCAAACCAAAAGCGACAGACCGACCACGTGGCACATCGTACGTAAAACCCGAACCGCCTAAGAGTTTGTTGTCTACTTTTGGTAAAGTCGTCAAATTTGAATTCCACAAACGGCTATAATCAATGGACAAATGAACATCATTCGCAAAATTACGGCTGAATTTTGCATTAAAAGAACCATTCGTTTGACTCGCAGCTGAGTAAAAAACATCGGTTAAAGTCTTGGTTTGCTGGTAGAAACGGATATCCGAATTTTTGATTTCATAAACATCAAAAGCATGTAAACCCATATCTAAACCTCGTCGAAAAGTCGGTTGATATACTGAGGGGTATGCAGCCGTCGAAGGCATCCCAAGGTTGAAATAGTCGAGTGACCGTCGCCGAGTTGGGACGTATTGTTGAAAATAATTATTGAGCAGCGAGTCGTTTTCTGGAAAATTAACGGCAGGATTGTTCGGAAAAAACGATACAATATTAGCCGTATCAAGCTCAACTTCAGATTGAGTAGAATCTGTTTCAGGGGTCAAAGGGGCATTTGGGTTGCCAAAACGTTCTGTAGGCAATTGTGCAAATGCCGTTTTTAAGCATAAAAAAAGAAAACCGATTGTAAGGACAAGCGGTTTTAGGTAATGGCGATTGTTAAATGGTGAATGGTGAATGTTTAAGGTATTGCCATACAATACTTTATCATCCAAAATAGTATCTTTCATTTTATGCCATTTCTTTAATGGATTGATTTTCAAATAAATAGAAAAAAAATCATGAATAAATGCCCCCCTCAGTATCATATCGTTTGAATTGTTAGATGACTTTATGTTTAAATGGTTGAATTGTTAAATTGTTGCATGAATAAACTAAAATTCAGGTTTATAACAATTTAACCATACAACAATTTAACAATTCAACCATACATCATTAAAGTCCTAAAACGGCAGGGTTCATACCCATATTTGAGAAACCTCCGTCATGGAAAAGATTTTGCATCGTCACGTAACGCGTCAAGTCGCTGAACATTGCGAGGCAGTAATCTGCACAAGCCTCTGCGGGTGCATTGCCAATCGGCGACATTTTATCGGCATAATCAAAAAACTCTTGAAAGCCTTTGACACCTGAACCGGCTGTCGTCCATGTGGGCGATTGCGAAATCGTATTGACACGTACATGGTTTTTAACGCCAAAATGATAGCCAAAGCTGCGTCCGATAGACTCTAACATAGCCTTAACGTCTGCCATTTCGTTATAATCTGGAAAAACCCGTTGTGCTGCCATATAAGTCAAACCAACGATGCTGCCCCAATCTGCCATAGCGTCTTGTTTATACAATACCTGCATCATTTTGTGAAACGACAAAGCACTGATGTCAATTGTCTGTTTTGACCATTCGTGGTTGAGGTCGGTATAATGTTTCCCTTTCCGAACATTGACAGACATACCAATAGAATGAAGAACAAAATCGAGTTTTCCACCCAAAATCTCTTGACTTTGCGTAAAAAGTTTATTCAAATCGTCCATATTCGTCGCATCACAAGAGATGACTTCAGCATTGAGTTTTTCGCTCAATACTTTGATTTCACCCATACGCATAGCAACAGGCGCGTTTGTCAGTGTGATGATTGCGCCTTCTGCGACACATTTTTCTGCGACTTTCCAAGCAATGGATTGTTCATTGAGTGCGCCAGAGATGACGCCGCGTTTTCCCGCGAGTAAATTGTTTGACATATTTTACCTTATTTTCGTTTGTAAATGACGCGCAAAGATAATTTTTAAAGCGCAGATTTAGGAAATTTTGGAAATTTCCTAAATCTATTTTTCATCTATTTTTTTCGCAACTGCCTCAAAATTGCCAACTCTTTATAAGCATCTCTCACTTCTTGTGCAGGATAACCGAAATAGGTTTTGTCGCCAACCAAGTCTTTTGATACGCCCGATTTGGCTAAAACAACTGCTTTTTTGCCTATTCTTAGGTTCTGGGCAATGCCTACTTGACCATAAAGAACCACTTCATCTTCCAGAACAGTATTCCCACTGATGCCTGCTTGGGCAGCAATGAGGCAGTTTTTGCCAATTTGCGCATCGTGTCCAATATGCACTTGACAGTCGATTTTAGTGCCTTCGCCAATTATCGTATCGCTTGACACGCCTTTATTGATGGTACATCCTGCGCCAATATCCACATTATCCTCTATGACGACGCGACCGCCTGATCGCCATTTTTTATACCCCTCAGTATTGTGTTTGAAATAAAAAGCATCTGTGCCAATGAGTGTCCCTGCGCCTATCGTTACGTTTTTACCAATAACTGTATAATCATGGATAACGGCATTGGCTTGAATATAACTGCCAACGCCTATGCGTACATGGTTGCCAATGACCACATTAGGCTCCAAAACAACACTGGGATGAATGGCGGCTGATTCTGCGACCTCTATACTGAGGGGGGTAAATGGACGCTGCTGACGCACAAGACTGTCATAAGCCTCAAAGGGCTGTGGGTGGATAAGGACAACTTTTCCTTCGGGAATGGTATCTGGTCGTTCGTTCAAAATGATGAACGTGGCAGCAGAATTAAGGGCTTTTTCAAAATATTTTTTAACATCTGAAAAAGTAATATCGCCTGCTTTGACATGGTGTATCTCATTGATACCCAATGCATTGAGCGTGTTGTCGCCAATGATTTCTGCTTTTAGTCGGTCAGCGATTTTTTGGATAGGCGTGGCTTTGTCGAATTTCATAAATTGTATTAAATGGAGAGGAGTGTATTAGGCTACGTGGTTTCTAAAATCTTGTTTTTAGGCAGCAATAGAACGACTATGCGACATCTCGCCTTTTTCAATAGCTCGAATTTGAGAAGCAAAAAGTGTCAGCACAGCTACTGTTTGCCCGTCAAGCGTCATAAACTCAACAGTAAATCCTTCACCATTTTGATGAATATCAACGACTGTTCCTACATCGCCTTTTTTTAAACCATCGCTGGGAAAGTCTTTTGTCAATACTACGAGGTCGAATTCTTCTATTTTTTTCATCTTTTAAAAAGGATAAGCGGTGACAAAATATGGTATATCATTTTCGTTAGATATAGTCCAAACAGTTTTTATTAAGGGATTTGGAAGCGTTTTGCTTTCTAACTCTCCAATTACACTATAATTCAATCCAAAAGGTGTTGCTATTGTTTCAAACACATCATTTTTGGCGATGATTTTTTTAAATTCATTATCTAATTGAATAGAATTTGATAAATCATAGCCATGCTTTTTGAAAAATTTTGCCTTGGAACTACCTTTTGGATGTTCAAAATTAAGCAAATATTTTGTCAATTTGTTAGGATGAATTATCGCTTGCTCATAGTTTGGTATTTTCATATTGATAAAGCATTTTACAAATTTAGCTTTATTTTTACAAAAGTAAAACCTATTTTATAAAAAACTAAGTCAAATTCATTAAACCAACTCTGACAATTCCAACCACCGCATCTCCTTGATTTCCAATGTATTCTGAACTTCTGTCAGCTCGTCGGATAGCTTTTGGATTTGTTCAGGTGTCATGGTAGCGGCATCGTTGAATTTATGGGTCAGCTTCGTTTTCTTTTCTTCCAATTGTTCAATATCGCGTTCCAAACGCTTGAATTCCTTTTTGTCGGCATCGTTTGCCTTGCGATTGTCCTTGCTTACTGAGGGGGTGTCTGTTAGCTTATTTTCGATGGCTGCTTGTTTGATTTCTTGTCTGTATTCGGTGTAGTTGCCGTTGTAATCCTTGATTTGTCCGTCGCCTTCAAAAATAAAAAGGTGTTCGACCAATCTATCCATAAAATAACGATCGTGCGTCACAATGACGAGACATCCCTTATAAATGGTTTCCAAAAACTCTTCTAACACATTGAGTGTCAATATGTCCAAATCATTTGTCGGCTCATCGAGGATTAAGAAATTGGGGTTTTTCATGATCACTGTGAGCAAATAAAGACGGCGTTTTTCACCACCCGACAGTTGTGAGGCATAGACTTGTTGTTGTTCGCGTGTGAACAAAAAGCGTTCAAGCAAGCCCGCAGCCGTGATTTTTTGCCCTTTTTCTAAGGGAATAAATTCAGCTATATCAGTAATGACATCAATCACCCGCTTGTCTTCTGCCAACGAAATACCGTCCTGCGTGTAGTAGCCAAAAGCAATCGTTTCGCCAATAACGACTTTGCCGCCATCGGGCATCAATTCGCCTGTAATAAGGCGCAAAAGTGTGGATTTTCCTGCGCCATTCACTCCAACAATACCGACTCTTTCGCCGCGACGGAATTTATAACTAAAGTCCTCAATGAGTTTTTTATCGCCAAAAGACCTTGAAACGTTGTGCATTTCGACGATTTTCGAGCCTAACCAAGTGGTTTTTATGTCAATAGACATATCGTCTGCTTCCCGTTTGCCGCTGATTTTATCTTTTATTTCATAAAAACCATCAATGCGGCTTTGGGCTTTTGTGGTACGGGCTTGCGGCATTCGGCGCATCCATTCGAGTTCACGTTGGTAGAGTTTGCGGTTTTTGTCGAGCGTTGCGGCTTCGACATCATGCCGCATGGCTTTTTGCTCTAAATATTTGGCATAATTGCCGCGATAGCGGTAAAAGTTGCCACCATCGAGTTCAATAATATAATTTGAAAGGGCATCGAGGAAATAACGATCATGCGTCACCATAAAAATAGTGAGACTTGGACGGGCTGAAAAATAGGACTCCAACCACTCAATCATCTCCAAATCCAAATGATTTGTAGGCTCATCGAGTATCAGAAAATCAGGCTCATCAATGAGTAATTTGGCTAATGCCAAACGCTTTTTTTGACCACCTGACAGCGTTCTAACGACTTGATTGAGGAATGTATCTATTTTCAATCGGAATAGTACCTCTTTAACTTTTGCTTCAATATCCCATGCATGTAACTCGTCAATTTGGGTCAAATATTTCTGAATACTGAGGGGGTCATTATCTGCTAAAGCTTTCTCATAATTCTTAATGGCTTGAATTTGAGCATTTTCTGTTTCAAAAACGGCTTCAACGGCAGTCAAATGTTCCAGTACTTGTGGGTCTTGTTCGAGGTAACCGATGCGAATATCGCGGGCAAAAATGATTTTAGATTGTTCTCCTTCCGACCCCTCAGTACCTGCGAGTACGCGGAGTAAAGTCGTCTTGCCCGTGCCGTTTTTGGCGACGAGCGCAATGCGGTCTCCTTTGTTGATGATAAGGGATACATTGTCGAAAAGGACTTTGGGACCGTAGCTTTTGGTGACATTTTCGAGCGTCAGATAGTTCATAATTTCCTATGCTTTTTTTTAGGGTGCAAAATTAGGTTTTTAATGTCGCTTATTGAATTTTAATCAAAAATTTAGGTGAGCGACTAACGACTTCAATAATTTTTCAAAACCTCTAAAAACGCATCCTTACACCGACGGGCAATGGGCACATTTGTTCCGTTAGATAAAACAGCGTATGGACCATCCGTTGAGCGCATGAATTGACGCACCGCTTTTAAATTGACAATGTGAGATTGGTGAACGCGGAAAAAAGGGGTGGCTTCTTCAGGAAATCTCGATTTAGTTTGACATGGTGTTAGAAGGTATTCAAATTCGCCAAGATATTTTGACACCAAGATTTTTGCACCCAGCACCGTGCTAACAGTCGTGTAACTGCCCTCCGATTCAAGATGTAAAACCTCATCAAGTGGCACATAATAAATGCCTTCGGCAGTTTGCAAAAGCAATTTTTCTACTTTTTTTTGACGCATAGCACCCAGTAATTCAGCAATTTGGTGTTCAATATGATTTGAAGGTTGGATACGCCGTACTTTATCGAGTGCGTTGACAATATCATCACGCAAAACAGGTTTCAATAAATAATCCAAAGCATTGGCTTTAAAGGCTTTTAAAGCAAAATTATTGAAAGCCGTAACGAAAATGATTGAAAAAGTAGGTGCAGACAAAGATTCTAAAACATCAAAGCCCGTTCCATCTGATAAGTCAATATCTAAAAAAACGACATCAGGGCTTGTATTTTTTAGCAATGCTCGTGCTTCGGCGACATTTGTTGCTTCACCTATAACCCGACAATCGGGTATAGTAGAAAGGATGTCGCGCATCATCTCGCGCGCATCGGCTTCATCATCTATCAAACTGATTGTAAGCATAGTATATAGTTATTCTGTTGAAAGTGAATGATTTATTGTATTAAAATTGTCATTCTGACGCACGTCCCCACGTTTTTACCGCCTTCATCCAGCATTGGCTCAATTACTAAATCCCGAGCATCTTCTCGACCATTCAACAAAGCCAAACGTTTGCGAGACAAAGCGATGCCCACACCTGTCTTAGTGACCCCCTTCCCGAAAGAATCGAGATTTCGTTCCTCAACAGTATTTTCGGCATTTTTTTCGTTTTCATCCACCCCTTTGCCATTGTCTTTGATGTCAATGATTAAAAAATTAGGTATGATTTGCTTAAAATGAACGGAAATAAGCGCGGCGGTTTGCTCTGTTGACAGTCCATGTTTTAAAGCATTTTCTACAAAAGGCTGAATCAACATGGCGGGTATTTCTGTATCATGCGTATCAATAGGGCTATCAATGTCAATCGTGTAATTTAAGCCTGCTTTAAACCGCAATTTTTCAAGTGAAAGATAATGCGTCAAAGCCTGTACTTCTTCTGCAATCGTTATTTTACCCCGTCGTGTGGACTCTAATGTAAAGCGCACCAATTTTGCAAAGTGCCCTAAATAAAGCATCGCCTTGTCTTTGTCTCCGCGTTGCATCAGCACTTGAATGGAGTTTAAACAATTGAAAATAAAATGCGGATTCATCTGCATAGCTAAAGCTGTACGCTCTAAGTCATTGATTTGTAAGGCAATATCGTGTTCTTTTTTAAGATTTTTTATCCGATTTTT
>JANMJN010000134.1:0-2549 GCA_031371355.1 Saprospiraceae bacterium | reverse complement strand
AAGTATTAGAAATTGGCAATACACAATTGACCTTTTTCCATGCCGCTGGGCATAATCCAGACGGCATTTTTACGGTTGTCAACAATATGTTCATTGCGGGTGATTACCTCTGCGATGTGGAGTTTCCATATATCTACCACAGCAGTTGGGCATATCAAGATACATTGAATAAAATTGAACCCATCTTGCAACAATATGATATTCAACTGTTTATAAATGGTCATGGTAACCCAACAACGGACAAAACTGAAATATTAAGACGCAAAGAAGAAGCCTTGGAGTACATCGGTAATGTTCGTGGCAGTATCAGAGCTGGCAAATATTTTGATTTCGATAATTATATATCAGAGAAAGGATTTCAATTCCCACGCATCATGCGGCGTTTCCACGAAGGCAATTTAAATATCATGAGACAAGAAGAGTTTGGATGAATTAGGTGATCTTTTTTGACCACTGATGGGACAGATGCGACTGATTTAAGCTGATTTCTTTTTGACTCATAAAAGAAAAAATCAGCGTAAATCTGTCAAATCCGTGTCATCAGTGGTCAAAAATGAAAAAGCCCTGACGGGAGATGTCAGGGCTTCAAAGCTTAAAATCGGTGAGGGATATCATTTCAATTCCTTCACAAACGCTTCAAATACTTTTTGACTATTGATATAATCTGACAATTTGCGGGCTTCATTCTGGTCTTTCATCAAGCGGACACTAACGGCATATAATTGGGTGTCTTGATATTGAACGACTTCAGCTTCAACGAATCCTGCATCAATGGCTTTTTTCTGTTGTTTTTTTGCATTTTCAGGTTTGGTATATGTACCAATAACGACATAATAGCGCTTATTTGTAGGTGTCGTTGATGTTAAATTATTGGTTTGCAGTGAATTGTCTGCTGTGAAATTGCCCTCCTCTCTGAAAGGAGTCCCTTGGACAGTATTGCTGATTTTTGTAGGTTTTGTATCCCGTTTACTTGGTTTTTCCATCTCAAGAATAGGCTGCGATTCAACACCTTTTACAATTTTAATAACTGTCCTTCGGTTTTGCGCATGTTCCTCGTCGGAACACTTAACGCCTCGCTTGCATTGATTGCGAATCATTGACTCTCCATATCCAAATGCGCGCATACGTTCGGGTGCAATGCCATTTGCAATAAAAAAAGTCTTGATATTATCGGCTCGGAGCTGACTTAAAGACATATTAAAAACAGCTTTTCCCTTCGAATCGGTATGAGAGGCAATTTCTATTTCAACTTTTGGGTCTGTTAACATCATTTTCAAGAGTGGAGCCAATTCCGTTTTAGCTTCCTCGTTCACTTCTGCATCACCGACACCATAATAAATATTCCTCATTTCAAACTTGTAGCTGTTTGCGACAGGTTCGCTATCCAATATTTCAACTTGCGGCTCTTCAAAATCATGACCACTGCTTCGTTTATCCTTGTTCCACTCAGTTGGACGCACCGTTTCCTGTGGCAATGGCAATGTATCGGTGGGTAAACCAAGTCCTTTATTGTTGACAATGACCGTTTTATCTTGAGGTTTTACCATAAAAGCAGCCACTTTGCTGTCTCCTCCCGTAACCGTTTTGACGATATATTTAGCGTTATAATCCGACTTTGAAAAATTAAAAATAAAACGTTCTCCCACTTGGGCAGCCACAGTTACAATACCGTTAATATCACTCACAACTTCTTGAGACGGTAAAATATCAATAGGAATCTCAGCACCTGATTCGGCGCGTAATCCAGAAATTTTACCCGTTGCATCTGTCATAAATGATGCATTTTTAATGCTTTTCATGTTTAAAATACTCACTTTCACATTTTGAATTGGCAAATTAGTTACCTTATCAATAGTCGATATTTCGACGTTAACAGTATTGCTGTTTTCTTTATTCCAATTAACAAACACTGTATTACGGTCTTGAGACTTAGCTGGATTAGTCATTCCCTCTTCGAGATTCCCTCTTTCCGATTGACTTTTTTTTTGATCTGTTGCCGAAGGGTTCGGCAGCTCTTCGAGTTTTGTCTGCTTAGTTTTGTCCTGAATTTTGTCCGAGTTCATCCTGTTTTTCAAGGTATGGGTTTCGATACTTGCGTCACTAAAGCTAAAAATATCATCATCGCCTTGACCACTTGCTCGGTTCGATGAAAAAAAGCCGCTTTTTTTATCGTCTGATAAAATAATACTAAAATCATCGCTTGGACTGTTAATCGGTTCGGGCATAGCCGAAGGTGGAAACCAAGTACCAACATTCTTTTTCGTCCAAAAAATGTCAAACCCTCCTGTGGCTTTGCGTCCATTGGTCGCAAAATACAAGGTATTGTCAGGATGAATGAATGGAAAAACCTCATTTTTAGATGTATTCACCGAATCTCCGAGATTGACAGGCGTACCCCATTTACCTTTTTGCAGCTGCGAAACGTACAAGTCTAAACCACCTTTTCCACCAGGACGATTTGAAGCGAAATAAAGCTGTTGACCATCGGCGGATACTGAGGGGGTTCGTGTCGGGTCACTTCAAGGAGTACCAGCGCCTCGCCGACCTGG
>JANMJN010000100.1:0-5152 GCA_031371355.1 Saprospiraceae bacterium | reverse complement strand
GGATTGGTATAGCCAAACTCCGCCGTGAGTTGCTGCATGGACTTGTCCAGCAGGTAAAAACCTTCTAAAAGCGAGCGGCACGGCTCTCCGATGCGGTCCAGCGCTTCGCCCATGAGAGCAAACTGCTGGTCGCGCTCCTCGGCCGCCGCCAGATCGGCTTCGGCTCCGGTTTCGAGGAAGGGCTCGTGGTCATCGAGGCGGCCGCCGAAGCGGGTCTTCTCGGTGAGCCGCTTCAGCCACAGGCGGCGGCACACGGCGTAGAGGTAGGTTTTGATCTGGCAGCTCAACTCCAGGGAGCCGTCGCGGACCTTCTCGTAGAACACCATTACGCCCTCCTGATACACGTCCTTGGCTTCGTCGTCGGTGCCGCTGTTTTGCAGCACGTAGTGCGAAATCATGGGGTAATGCAGGCGGTAAAGCTGTGCCAGCGCCCGGTCGTCGCCGTGGCGGATGGCCGCCACAAACTCTTCATCGGTGTAGGAAGGAGTGCCCTTGCCCATTCGCTTTGGTCATTAATACAAGTAGGAGGCCGGGGTAACCCGGTAAAAGTATTTTTTCTGCCGGTGGGTTACCTTCGGCAGAAGCCGGTATGAAGGGCGTTTTTCAGACAAACTTTTTCCGCGGATTCAACTCCTTCAAATTTAGGCTGAAAGTGATGCGGTCTAAAAAGCCGCCTCGCTTCGACATCAACGCTTTAAAACTGTTCGGGTCTTCATCCAGAGGTTTGCCACTGAAGTAAACAGGCACATATATGCTCACAGCGTCGCCAAATAAATCCCATTGAATACCGCCACTCATCAACGTATTTGTGGCAGAACGAAGGCTCACAGGGCGTGTATCTTTGAAATAGCCCAAGTCAAAATAAGGTTTTACCTTGAAAAACTTAGGCAAATTGACAGGTAAATCAAGCGATATATTGAGCGCCAAGACAAAACTGTTGCTAAAACCAACTTCTGTGGCGTTCCCTGCGGGCAATGTGAATTTCATACCCCCCTCAGTAGTTGGGTCAATTTGTTGACTCGCCACAGTCGTTTCCTCATTGCGCCCAAGCCATAGACCATCGTAGCGATAATCATTATTTCCTCGACTTGCCAAACCCAAACTGCCGCGTGAGCGGGTACCATAAAAATTGCCAACATCACGTCCTGTATTTTTCAAAAAACCACCCATGAAAAGACGTGCATAAAATCGTCTGCCTTTTTGATAAACGACATCACGTTTTAAATCGAGCGTCGTTTTCAGATAACCATTATTGTCATTTCCAGACGTATATTGTTGATTTTCAATGGCTAAACGAAACGATGTGTTGCCCAAAGCGTTTTTCAAAAAGCCTGAATAACTCAATTCTGTAATGTTTGAGTTGTCATAAGCCTTACCTGTTTTCACACCCGCCGAATCGAATGTAAAGCCTTGTTGTCTAAGGAAAATATGCCTCAATTCCACTTTATGGCTATATGATGAGGTCGGATTTTTGCCAAAATTGATCGTTACTGAGGGGGTATATTTTTGATAAATCAACGGCTCTTTAAACTTATCGTTGAAATCAAAACTGAATCTTCGTGCACCTAAACCAAGTGTGATTTCATTGTTTTTTGCAAAAAAGTGATAATCCACATTTGCTAAACCAGTGAGCGTCTTTGACCGAAAACCATACATGGGCGCAACCGACCACTCAAATTTTTTCAAAGGCAAAAGACCATTATTGAACCATAAACCCAACATCGCACCATCGTAAGCATTCGTACCAATCACAGGCGTTGAATAGAGATTTGTGCGTTTTGAATTGTCCAAACGAGGCATTAAACTCAAGCGAATAGGCTCAATCGTTTTGAAAGAACCAGACGTTTTGACATTATTATTCTGCCGATTCAGATCAGGCAATTCATGTTTATTGTCAATGACAAGCATTTTAGCATCGTCTCTTTTGGGTATTAAAACTTCTGTCGTTTGACCGATTTCGATGCCTGAAAGCCGCGTTGTATAAATTGTAGAATCCATATTATTGATTGCCGAAACGGTAAAAGGAGCAGCGACTTTACCCACGTTTTTAACCGTGACTTGCCAAAAACCTTCTTTGGTTTCAGCTAATTTCATGATTTTATAATCCACTTGTTTTGTTGAACCCATCAACCCCTCAAAAAACCATGAAACATCACCAATATCAGCCGCCGCATCTGTCCACATTTTCTTGAAATCATCGGGCTGCGGGTGTTTGAACTGCCACCGTTTGAAGTAAGATTGCATGATTTCGTCGAATTTTTCACGTCCAACGTGTGTCTCCAAAATCTTCAAAGACTGCGCTGTTTTTTCATAAACGGCTAAACCATAATTCGTTGAAGTCAATTTATCGGAAGCCGTCATCGGTGCTTGGTCACGATGTGTGAAACTGAAAAATTGCCCGGCTAATTCATTAAAATTGTAATCCGAACCTTTGGTCAAAAACTTTGGCAAACCGACCCCCTCAGTATTTTCGCCATAATATTCCTTGTCGTATCGGTGGTCATAATAGGAGTTCAAACCCTCATCGAGCCACGGATTGTCACGCTCGTTTGATGCCAGAATGCCTTGAAACCAGTTGTGCCCCACCTCATGCGTTATGACATTATCGAGCGAATGCGCATCAAAATTGCCTGACAAAACGGTAATCATCGGATACTCCATGCCACCGCCAAAGCCTTCATCTGACATCACCGCCGATGCTTGTGGATGCGGATAATCTCCCACTGCGGCACTATAAAATTGAACTGCCCGATTGATATAATCTGTTGATTTTGACCATGTTGCAGCATATTTTGGCGGAAAATACGAGAAGGTTTCAACTTTTCGCCCTGAATTTTTGAGCTTAACTTCTGATTTCAAAACCAAAAATCGTTTGTCCGCAAACCAAGCAAAGTCAATCACTTTATCCGCTTTATACCGAATCGTTTTCAACTTTTCAGAAGAGGCTGGAAATGAATCAATTGTCGTTTTTTGCCATTTGCCATTTGCTTCTTGCTCTTTGAGTACCCCCTCAGTATATTTCGCTTTTGCATTCAAAAAAGACACTTCGGCAGGTGTCTGTAACAATCCCGTTGCGCCAACTATGTAGTTTTCGGGTAAGGTAATGGAGACATCAAACGAGCCAAATTCTTGATAAAATTCGCCTTGGTCGAGGTAGGGTTGTGGATGCCAACCCTTCGCGTCATAGACCGCAGGACGCGGATACCATTGTGTCATCAAGTATTGTTGCCCTGCATGACCGCCGCGAGAAAATGGAAAGGGTATTTTATATGTAAAAGGTGTTGTAATTTTGGCACTTTTTCCAGAGGGAATCGGTGCGTTAAGTTTTACCTTTGCGATGTCGGGATTCGCTTTATCTATTTCAACTTCTACTTTTTTACCATCAATTTCAAAATTGAGATTCGACAAATTGCCCATTTCGGACTGTTCAGCGAAGTAAAAACGTGTCGAACCGTTGCGAAGTGATTGTTGTGCAAATGCCGAATTTTTGGATTTATAAGCATTGGGTTGTAACAAAATGTATATAAAATCAAGGGCTTGTGGCGCATTATTATGATATTCCAGCTCAATTGTACCCGTCAACGTATGTTTTTTATCATCAAGCGATACCGCAATTTGATAATTTACTTCTTGTTGAAAATACGCTGTTTGAGCTACGGTTTTCCCAAAAAACAATAAAAAGAAAAACAGAAAAGGCATAAGTGCCTTCATTGGATAATTATTTTTCATTAAACAAGTAATTAGTAATCAGAAAGTTATGAATAAATTAATGTGGCTTATGTGCGCAACCCTGTTCGTTGCTTGCAGCAAAAGTATGACAAAACCAACGAAAGTAGAACTTCAAACGCCGGCAGAAGTTATTGTGACGACAAAAGAAAAATTTCCAGTCTCATGGTTCGGTGAATGGACAGGTACGCTCGACATTTTTAACGCCAAAGGTATCACGCAATCCATCCCCATGACCTGCTTAATGTCCCAAACGGAAACCACAGGTGTTTATAATTGGAACATCATTTATGGCGAAGACCGCGTTAAAGGCATGCGTCCCTACCTACTCCGAACGATTGACGGAACAAAAGGACAATACCTGCTCGACGAAATGAACACCATCAAAATGGAATCGTACCTACTCGGCAACAAACTGTTTTGTTCCTACATCGTTGCGGGCAACTGGATAACCTCAACGTATGAGAAACAAGGCGATAAAATGCTTTTTGAAATTGTTTTTGGTAAAGAAAAATCGGTGAGCGAATCAGGCGGACAGAAAGTGAACGGCGAAGATATTCCTGTTGTAAAGACGTTTCCTGTGGTTATTAGTCAGAAAGCGGTTTTGACGAGGAAGAAGTAACCCCTCAGTAAATACGTCTTTTTTTTATCAAAAAATGCTTAAATTTGTCAAAAAATAAATAACATGACAGCTATCGCAACTGCGCCTATATCAGCCGAAACGCTCAAATATCTTTTTGATGAATCCGATTTCATCACTATTCCTGCAACTGAAGCAGAATTTTGGCAGCTTATTGAGTTGCCCCAATATCGCATTGAATTTCACAATCAACAAATCGTCGGTACTATGAGTTATGCTGCAACAAACCACGAAAGGGTAGTTAGAAATTGTGTATCTATGTTTGATACAATACTTGAAGATGATAATTTTGAGGTCTTCGGTAGCAATCGCCCCATTTATGCCGCCGATTGTGGCAATATATATGAGCCAGATGTCCACATTATTGAAGGTGTTTTAGCGGAATATAAATATGCCAAAACAAAAACAGCATCTTCTAATCCAGCTGTTGTCATCGAAGTGTTTTCTAAGACGACTAAAAATTTTGATTTAGGTGAAAAATTAGATTGTTATAAGACCATCCCTTCATTGAAACACATTATTTATGTGGAACAAAACAAACCACACGTTCAAGTTTTCAACCGCACAAAACGGGTCAATGAATGGCAAAACGTAGATTATTTTGATTTGGAACAGAAAATCAAGGTGCTGGGTAAGTTTGTTTCTTTGAAAAATATTTATAAAAAAGTGATTTTTGGGGCATGAGATACCCCCTCAGAATAAAAGTATAAAACAATGAAAATCAAGAAATTAGTCGTCAAAAATTATAAAGTCTTCGACCATTTAGAATTGGATTTTACGGATAAA